>JAAYPF010000022.1 GCA_012519925.1 Clostridiaceae bacterium | reverse complement strand
TACCAAAAATAATGCAAAACAACAATTTACCCATATAAAAAATCCACACCTTTCAGAAAAAACACAAAATTTCCAAAAGGGGGTGGATTTTAATCTTACAAAGTGGATTTTACTTTTTCATTTAACCTTTTTTTGCACTTTATATTTGTGCAATTTATCGTTAAGCTCTCTAAATAGATCATTAAGCCTTACGGAGGCTTCATTCATATCGTTTTTGTATGCCATTTGATTTTCTGAAGAAATAGCCAATTCTGTACTAAAAGCTGCATTAAGTGATACCAATTGTATTAGGTCATTCAAGAAAATTCGCTTCGAACATGATTTTTCTTGTTCGCTAGGAAACCCTACGGTTTCCTTCTATAAATACTTCGCATCCTAGGTTGCATAGGCGAGCAGTGTAGCGTAGCGAAACTACCAACCTTAGCACCCTCCATAAACCAGGAAAGGGAATTCCCCTTTCCAAACCCCAGTATAGAAATTTACAAAAATACAATTTATATAAATTCCTATACTTTAAAGAAGCAGTAATTCTCCAATTTATAAATCAGTTGTACTAAAAAGCATTAGCTGATATATTATTATTATAGTAGGGATAAAAAATATTATTTGGAGAAATAGGATGACTTTTATATACATTGTTTTGCTAATCCCCCTTATTATGTTGGCATATATGCGTTTTGAGGCAACAAAGTTTAAAGTAAAAAAAGTATTTTTCACCAAAAACATTAATCATCTTAAAGTTATTCAGCTTTCTGATATTCATATAAGTTTACTTCGCGTAGATGTAAAAAAAATACACGAGGTTCTAAAAAAAGAAAAACCCGATTTGCTTATCTTAACAGGTGATTATATAGATAGCACTAGGCAAATACCCGCATTTTTCAAATTTCTTGATAGTATAAAAGGAAATTATGAAATATTATTGTGCTTTGGTAATCATGATTACAGAGTATTTCAAAAAAACGAAGCAGGACTTAGAAAATTTACAGCAGACTTAGAAAGAAGAGGTATAAAAGTATTACTTAATGAATCTATACTATATAGCAAAAATACCCATAATTATAATATTATAGGTATAGAAGATTTTAGGTCTAACCGCTATAATATTAAAAAAGCTTTGTCAAATTGCCAAAGTAATGTTACAGCAAATATTGTATTCTCTCATAACCCCGAAATCGCTCTTGAACTTCCGGAAAATGCAGTAGACTTCTTGCTATGCGGTCACTTTCATGGTGGTCAAATTTGGATGCCCTTTGATATTGAATTTAAGTTTTTAAGGAACGAAAGAGTCTGTAAACTAGGCATAAAAAAAGAACTTAACAAATTGAACAATATGATAATATACATAAATAGCGGTATTGGTAATGTGTTATTTCCCCTAAGGTTTTTGTCGCCCCCTGAAATAACAGTTTTCTATTTTCCATAGGGCAGAACCTTTTTTGGTTCTGCCCTATCTATATTACTTTGAAAGACGCTCTTCGAGCTTCTTCTTTTCATCTTCATATCCAGGTTTACCCAATAATGCAAACATATTCTTCTTATATGCTTCAACGCCAGGTTGATCAAAAGGATTTACACCCAGTAAATAACCACTTATTCCACAGGCCTTTTCAAAGAAATAAACCATGCTTCCAAAGTAGTATTCATTCAACTCTGGTATTGTAATCACAAGGTTTGGAACTCCTCCATCATTATGAGCGAGCAAAGTTCCCTCCATAGCCTTTTTATTAACAAAATCGATATCCTTACCTGCTATAAAGTTCAAACCATCAAGATTATCTTTGTCTTCCTTAATTACAATGTTCTTTCTAGGCTTTTCAACCTTAACAACGGTCTCAAACAAATTTCTAAGACCATCTTGAATGTATTGTCCCATAGAATGTAAATCTGTTGTAAAATCAACTCCTGCTGGGAAAATACCCTTTTGCTCTTTCCCTTCACTTTCTCCGTACAATTGCTTCCACCATTCCGTAAAGTAATGAAGTGAAGGTTCATAGTTTACCATAATTTCAATGGATTTTCCTTTTCTATATAAAGCATTTCTTACAGCGGCATATTTATAACAATCATTCTCCTCTACATTCTTATTGTTATAGAGCTGATAAGCATCATAAGCACCTTTCATCATACTGTCAATATCAGCACCAGACGCAGCAATCGGAAGTAATCCAACAGCAGTCAATACAGAAAATCTTCCTCCAATATCATCGGGTACTACAAAAGTCTCATACCCTTCTTCTGTTGCAAGCTGCTTTAATGCACCCTTTGCTTTATCTGTAGTTGCATATATTCTCTTAGTTGCTCCTTCTTTTCCGTACTTATTCTCCATGTACTCTTTGAAAATCCTGAAAGCTATAGCCGGTTCGGTAGTAGTACCAGATTTTGAGATAACATTAACTGAAATTTCCTTGCCCTCTATCACTTCCAATAAATCCGCAATATATGTAGAACTGATATTATTTCCTACAAAATAGATTTCGGGAGCATTTCTTTTAGTTTTTGGCATTACATTGTGAAATGAATGAGAAAGCATATCTATTGCAGCTTTTGCTCCAAGATAAGAGCCACCGATACCTATTACAATCAAAGCATCCGAATCGGATTTTATTTTCTCGGCAGTTTTTTTTATCCTTGCAAACTCTTCTTTATCGTAATTTAAAGGATGGTCAACCCAACCTACATAATCATTACCTGCACCAGTCTTATTGTGGAGCATATCGTGAGCTGATTTTATAAAATTATCAAGACAGCGAACTTCGCTTTCCTGTACAAACTCACCGGCTTTTGAGTAATCAAACTTAATTGTTTCCATTTACCAAACCTCCTGTATATTATTAATTTATTTTCCTTAAGTAGCCTTAATATTATTGCCATACATTGTTTATATATTAACAAATGATTTGTTTCAAAGCAATAGACTATTCTAATTTTTCAACCAGAATCACCTTTATATTCCTCAACATCTCATAAACATTGGAATCACTAAGAAACATATCAATATACTCCTGAAATTTCAAGGTAATAATTTTAAATTTACGCAAAAAATATATTTGTGTATAAATAATATTTAAGGTTGGTGAATAAATATGTCAAGACCTAAAACTCCATTAGTGCCTGAAAGCAGAGAGGCATTAACAAAATTTAAAATGGAATGTGCAAAGGAAATAGGACATTTACAATTTGTTAAGGAAAACAATGATCATTACAAGGGCGATGTACCTGCAAAGGTAAACGGCTTAGAAGGTGGACCAATAGGTGGGCAAATGGTAAAAAGAATGATTGAGATGGCAAAAAACCAAATGGTATAATAATAAAAACTCTGGGGCATCGAGCCCCTCCGTTTTTGCCTCTTTCACTTCGTTCGAAAGAAGCGTAATCAAAAAGAGCTGCACATTAAGTTGTGCAGCTCTTTTTAATTATTCTCTTAATTGTGCTTCAATATTGTTTTTCAATCCATCAAGTATTTTTGTCATCGCCTTACCTACTTCTTCGTCAGTAAGCGTCCTGTCCGATGCTCTGAAGGTTATTGAATAGGCTACACTTTTCATACCCTCAGGCACCTGTTTGCCTTTGTATACGTCAAACAACTTAATATCTTCTAGTATTTTCCCAGCCCTTTGTTTAATAATATCTTCTATTTGTTTTACCATTATCTCGTCTTTAACAAGCATCGCAATATCTCTTGAAACTGCCGGGAATTTTGGAAGCGGATTGTATTGGGATTCCATAGAAGAATTCTTAACAAGACTTTCCACTTCTATCATCCCAAGATAAGTCCTTTCAGGGCACTCGAATTTCTCCGATACAGCGGGGTGTACTTCACCTATTATACCAGCATATTCGCCTTTTATAATAAGACTCGCTGTTCTTCCTGGATGGAAAGAAGGATTATCCTTAACTGGCACAAATTCATATTCCTTTATACCAAGTCTTGAAAGAAGCTCTTCGACATTCCCCTTCAACTCATAAAAATCGGTTTTTCCGTACATTCCCAAAGTAAGAATTGGCTTTTCCTTAGGAAGCTCTTTTATCGGCAAACTTTCTGGCAAATATACAAAGGACATTTCAAAAAGTCTAGCCTCATCTATTCTCCTATTATAATTTGTACTGATAACTTTGAGCATATCGGCAATGGTTGTTGTCCTCATAATACTGTAATCTTCACCTAAAGGATTTGATATAACAACAGCATTTCTCAAATTACTGTCTTGAGGAAGATTAAGTTTGTCAAAGTCCTTAGGACTAGTGAAGGAATAAGTAAATGCTTCATATAATCCACATGAAACCATTGTATCCTTAATCAAGTCCTCTATGCTTTGTTTATATGTTTTTTTACCAAGAGTAGCTGCTTTACCAGACAGCAGGGTTGCCTCAATATTGTTATAACCATAAAACCTTACTATCTCCTCAGCTAAATCAGCTTCTGCCTCAACATCGGATCTAAAACTCGGAACTTTGACAATATCAGTGTTTTCATCAACCTCAAACTCGAGAGCCTTCAAAATATCCACCATTTCCTTTTTTGATATATCTGTTCCGAGAAAAGTATTAATTTTATCAGGTCTTAAGCTAATTGTAACTTGTTCCTGTTTCTTCGCATAGCAATCTACTATTCCTTTGCATACTGTTCCCGCTCCCAACTCTTCAACCAACTGAACAGCTCTCTCAAGAGCCGGTACAACATTTTCAACATCAAGACCTTTTTCAAAACGCCCTGAAGCTTCTGTCCTAAGTCCAAGTTTCTTTGCTGTAAGCCTTACTGATGTACCATTGAAGTTTGCAGACTCGAAGATTACAGCTTTTGCGTCGCCGGAAATTTCAGAATTCGCTCCTCCCATTACTCCTGCTACAGCTATTGCTCTGTTTTCGTCCGCAATTACCAACATGGAAGAATCCAAATTTCTATCCTGATCGTCAAGAGTTTTAAGAGTTTCCCCTTCTAATGCTCTTCTGACAATAATTTTGTTTCCCTGTACATCCTTGAGATCAAAGGCGTGCATTGGCTGACCATACTCAAGCATTACATAATTTGTAATATCTACAATATTATTGATCGGGCGTACCCCTGCAGCCCTTAGCCTTTCCTTCATCCACTTAGGGGAAGGACCAATTTTTACGTCTTTAACAACTCTAGCCGCATATCTTGGACATAGATCAGCATCTTTTATTTCCACCGAAACATAGTTTTTTGCTTCATCGCCCTGTTCTAATACTTTAACTTGAGGCTTTTTAAATTCCTTTTTTAAGGTCACAGCGGCTTCTCTTGCAAGACCTATTATACTTAAGCAATCAGGTCTGTTTGATGTTATTTCAAAATCTATAGTAGTTTCATTAATTCCCATAACCTCTTTAATGTCTTTACCAAGCTCAGTGCCCGGTTCTAGTATATATATTCCATCCTCTGGAGCATCAGGGTAATCTTCTTTTGAAAGATCCAATTCCTCAATAGAACACATCATTCCATTTGATTCAACTCCCCTAAGCTTCCCCTTTGATATCTTCTTATCCCCGGGAAGAGTAGCTCCCACTAAAGCTACCGGAATATAATCATCAAGTTTAATGTTTTGAGCACCTGTAACAACCTGTATTACTTCGCTGCCTATATCAACTTTAGTTACTTGCAGTTTGTCTGCATCGGGGTGTTTTTCAATGGATATTATTTTTCCCACTACTACCTTACTGATATCCTCCCCCTGTACCTCAATTCCTTCAACCTTTGATCCCGAAAGAGTCATAGCATCGGATAGCTCTTTCGGTGAAACATCTATATCAACATAATCTTTAAGCCATTTTAATGGTGCCTTCATAACTTTATACTCCTTTCATGATTTTTTGAAATGGTGATACTCATTGCTCTTTGATATCACCTAAAACTGTTTCAAAAACCTTATATCATTTTCATACAACAGCCTCATATCATCTATATTAAATCTTCCCATAGCAGTTCTCTCTGCCCCAAGTCCAAATGCAAACCCACTGTATACTTCAGAGTCTATCCCGCATATCTCAAGTACTTTTGGGTGAACCATTCCTGCCCCAAGAATTTCTATCCAACCTTCATTCTTACATACTCTACATCCTTTGCCTCCGCATGTCCAACAGGATACATCTACCTCTGCACTAGGTTCGGTAAAAGGAAAATGATGCGGTCTAAGCCTGATATCGGTCTTTTCTCCAAACAAGCTCTTTGCGAAAATTTTTAAAGTTCCTATAAGGTCTCCCATTGTCACGCCTTTGTCTACAACAAGTCCTTCCACCTGATGAAAAACAGGTGAATGCGTTGCATCAACAGCATCAGAACGGTAAACACGCCCAGGACATATTACCTTTATAGGAGGTTTTTTGTTCTCCATAACCCTTATTTGGACAGAGGATGTTTGAGTTCTCAAAAGAATGTTTTCATTTATATAAAAAGTATCCTGCACATCCCTCGCAGGGTGGTTCTTTGGTATATTTAGAGCTTCAAAATTATAATAATCCTTCTCAACTTCAGGACCTTCAGCTATCTCATAGCCCATACCGATAAACACTTCTTTAATTTCGTCCATTACTATAGTAAGAGGATGCTTCTTGCCTAAACCCTTTCTCTTCCCGGGAATGGTAACATCGATAACTTCCTGTGCTAGTTTAATATCCCTTTCCTTATCCTGAAGCTTCTTTTTTAATTCTTCAATTTTATTTTCTAATGCTTCCCGAACTTCATTAGCAATTTGACCTATAATAGGTCTTTCCTCTGCCGATAGTGCACCCATACCCCTTAACACTGAGGTAAGTTCACCCTTTTTACCTAAAAACTTGACTCTGATATTCTCCATATCCTGTATTGTTTCGGCAGCAGATAGCTCATTTTCAGCTTGAACTCTGATATTATTCAACTGCTCTTTCATGCTTAAGACTCCTCCTTAAATCCATTCATACTGATTATTTTAAAAATGTACAATAAAAAAGCCCTCGAACCCCAAAAAGGGACGAAAGCTAACTCCGCGTTACCACCCATATTCTCATATACAAAAGGTATATAAGCACTCTTTGCTTTTAACGATCGCAAACCGGCATCTCCTACTTATTAAACAGTAATATGTTCAGGATGCTGCTCAAGAGGGAACTTCAACAGTTTGCCCTATAAAGATACTCTCAGCCGCTGATATCTTCTCTCTTATACTAGCTTCAACTGTTTACTTTTCTCAATCATTGCATTTAATTATTATTCTAGACATTATAACACAATTCATATACAACTGCAAGCACTATTTTTTTCCACTTTTCCTTCTTTGTTGGTTTCATTGTGCCTTATTAAGGGTTCGTTTTATTTCTTAATCTATTAATAAAAAACAAGGTAATAATTCCTAATAGGGTTATTACGAAAAAGATTAAGGTAATTGATAAAGAGGATGCCACTTTAGACGTCACAAATATAGCTGTTGGTCCATCTGTCTCTCCGATAAATATCAAACTATTTCTCTTTTCACCATATCTATTCAAGAATTCTTATGGAACTTTTACCAAAAGTGTCTGATACAACATTTCCCAACTGAATGTTGGAAACCGTAAGACAGTTTTGGAGGCGGTTCTTTTCACTGGACATAAAGCAGGTTAGTTTATAC
>JAAYPF010000021.1 GCA_012519925.1 Clostridiaceae bacterium | reverse complement strand
GACATTTTCTGCACCTCGCAAGATTATATAGTATTTTGATTAAAGAACAACTATAAATGTATCCACCCGTGAAATAGGATTACTAAAAAGAAATATATATATATACATATTCGATAAATATTACTAAAAACCTTTTTACTGTTAGATTTTAACATGTAAAATCCAAAGAAACTAATTAAGTCCTTGAAAAGAGTAGGAGAGTTTTGATATAATTACTCGAAATTGTTATGAGGAGAAAAACCATGAAAACCGTTATTGTTGCACTAAATTCAAAATACATTCACTCAGCTCTAGCTCCTTGGTATCTGAAAGCAAATTGCACTCCTGACTGTGGTGAAGTCAAAGTTATGGAGTTTACAATAAATGAAATGATGGATACAATACTTTCGGAAATATATGAAGAGAATTGCGATGTTGTTGCTTTCTCTTGCTATATATGGAATATTAATGAGGTTTTAAAAATAGCTGATAACTTAAAAAAGGTACTTCCTGAGGTCAAAATTATTTTAGGAGGTCCTGAAGTTTCATTTTGTTCTTATGAGTTAATGCAAAATAACAGGTGTATAGATTATATACTAGCTGGGGAGGGAGAAGAGGCGTTTAGCCTTCTATTGAGTTCCTTTTTAAACCCTTCCATAACTTTAGAAAGCATCAAAAGTCTAACCTATAGAGAGGGTGACTTAATAGTATCCGGTGAAGAGTATGCAGTTATTGAGGATTTGAACACATTAAAATCGCCTTACAGTGAAGATATGCTCGGTATTGTACAAAACAAAATAATTTATTATGAATCTTCTAGGGGCTGCCCCTTTAACTGTTCTTATTGTCTTTCTTCTACCTTCAAAGGAGTTAGGTATTTAGACCTTGAACGGGTAAAATCGGATATTTTGTTATTTATCAAGTCGGGGATAAGGCTGGTTAAATTCGTTGATAGAACTTTTAACTGTAATATTGAACGAGCAAAACAAATTGTATCCTTTGTAATAGAAAATGCGGCATCAACGTGTTTCCACTTTGAAGCAGCTGCAGATCTGTTTGACGATGAAATGCTAGTCATTCTTTCAAAGGCTCCGGTAGGCCTAATTCAGTTTGAAGTAGGAGTTCAGACCACCAATACTGAATCCATTGCGGCTGTTAACAGGAAAACAAGATTAAAGGAAGTCTTTGAAAATATTCATAAATTGAATGGCTTGAAAAATATTCATATACATCTTGACTTGATTGTCGGACTGCCCTATGAGGATTATGAATCCTTTAAAAAATCCTTTGATGAGGTCTATAATCTTTTGCCTCAGCAACTTCAGGTTGGCTTCTTAAAGCTTCTTAAAGGTTCTTCCATACGAAACGAGTCGGACAAATACGGGTATAAATTCAGAGATTATCCTCCCTATGAGGTTTTGAGCAATAGCTATTTAAATTATAGTGAAATATCTAAACTTAAAAATATAGAAGATATGGTGGAAAGATTCTTTAACTCTAGGAGATTTGTCAGGACTCTTGATTACCTTATTAATGACTTTTTTACTTCGCCCTTTGATTTTTATGAAAAGCTGTCGAAATATTTTAAGAAGTCCGGTTATTTTAAACGTTCTTTATCTAGTCGGGATTTATATACTATAATTTTGAATTTTGGCCGGGAGAATAAGTTGGGTATAGATATGAGAATAGTCAATGAACTGTTGAAATTTGACTTTTTAGTTTCTAATAATACTAATAATCTTCCTAAAGGCTTGGTCAGGAATATCGACTCAAACTTTAAAGAAAAATGTTTTGAATTTCTAAAAAATGAGGAATATGTATCGGAATATATTTCTGGTTTTGTTGGATTGCCTGCAAAACAGATCTACACAAAAGTACATTTTGAAATGTTTTTGTTTGACATTACAAAAAACAATGTCGCACAGGGCAATACTGTAGTTCTATTTGATTATACCGATTATAATGAGGTCACAGGCCATTTTAGCTATGTAAAAGTTCCAATTGAGTAGTACTATAAGGAATAGATTTGAGCTATTACTTATAAAGTACGCTATTTGCTAAATCATTAAGTGATACAGACACCGTAATTTTTGTGCCTTTTGGCTTATTTTGTGCGATTTTCATAGTATCTGACAGACTTTTGATTATCATAAGTCCCCATCCTCTTCTATTGATAGAGTTTAAATCAGTGTCAATATGTTGATAATTGAGTAGTGAAGGATTGAAACCTGAACCCTCATCGGCAATTTCCAAAGTAATTGTATCCTCGCTTTTTTTAATACAGAAGGAAACCTTTCCACCACTTTTTTTATATCCATGTTCGAGGGAATTAATGAGAAGTTCATGTATAGCACTTTTTAGTTTGAAAATTGTCTTTTCATCGGAAAGCATTTTGCTTATAACATCTTCACATAAAACTAAAAAACTTTCAATACTATCATTTTCAAAGGGAACAAAAGCATCAAGTTTATAACTTAGTATTTGCATGAACTGATCCTCCGAATGTTTAATAAACCAGTACTTTTTAACATAACCCAAAATCCGCAAGTACGCTAAAAATGTACTTTCGATGTTTGCCGCAGTGAAATTTACTGCTTAAATAGCAGGTTCCGCTGACGTATGAATACTTTATTAAGATTATATCATATATTTACAATCAAATAAAAGTAAGTTATGTAATTTAAGATAATATTATGGAAAAATAATTTTGGATGGACAATAAATTTAAAATGCGATAGATTTGCAAAGGTAATCTTTGGTGTAATGTTGTATTGTCTTTTGAGTTTTTTGAGAAAGTTTGATATTATTATCTATGTATATATTAATTAAAGGGTGTGGAAATGTGATAAATAGCAAGGACAAAGAACTGTTAAAAGTTATGGATGATTCTTTGAAAAGATATTTAAAAGCTGCTAGTTTGATTTCTCAAGAAGCTTTTAATGTTTTATCCGAACATAATGGACTTTTATGGAGCGAAATTAGTACTCAAAAAGATATTTTAGAAGAGTTAATTAAGAAATATAACATAGAAAACACAGTTGGGCATACTGAAGCACAGACTTTCGGAAAATCTGGAACCGAACAAAAGCAGGAAGAGGAGAAGGAAGCTAAGGAACACAAGGTGGAAGTGAAAGAAGACGGTCCTGTTAGTCTGTATAATAAAGTCGTAGAATTTATGAAAAAGCAAAAGTGTGATGAATTGCAATGGGTAAGAACCTATTCATTTAAATGCAATTATGAAGATTATGAAGATTTCCAAATTAAGTATTTTGAACATAAAGATGCTCTACATTCAGGTAAAAACTATATTATGTTTGGGAATATTAGCCGAAATTATTCTATTAGAAAATCAGGAGAAGATATAGTAGGGGATACTTCTGAGTGCTTTGAAATAATCTTGAATTTATCAAATGTATTCGAGGGAGTTTAGTTGTTAGTGCCGGCATAGAATGGCGGTTATTGCCAAAGTTACTGACGGAAGGTGCATTCCAACCACTTTGGCGGAAAAGAAAGGATGACTAAGTACAAAAGTCATCCGGCAAATACAAATATTAGAAGTTTATGATGCCAGCTAATGCTCTAAGAGCAAAAGCCACAGTAGTGCCGTCAACGGAATTATCTATAGCTTCGATAAGGTTTTCTGTATTGTAAAATATATCATCAAG
>JAAYPF010000123.1 GCA_012519925.1 Clostridiaceae bacterium | reverse complement strand
CTCTTGGACTTGTTTCACAGAACCGAAAAATATGCATATTTTTAAGTCTATATTTTTACCCTTAAAATCTATAAACCCCATATCTACAGCCTTTTCAGCGATACTACTTTTCATCCCTTGTTATCAACACGCAACTCTCAACGTGGATCGACCAAGGAAACATATCCACTGGCTGAACCTCCACAACTTGAAATCCCTTCCCTGTCAAAAAAGCCAAATCCCTTGCGAGGGTCGCTGGATTGCAGGATACGTACACAATCCTTTCGGGAGACATACTGACTAGAGTATCAAGCAACACCTCATCGCAACCCTTACGGGGAGGATCAACCACTACCACATCAGCCCTTATTCCCTTCTGATACATATCAGGAATAATTTTCTCCGCCTCACCTACAAGAAACTCGACATTATCTACTCCATTTAATTTAGCATTTTCCTTCGCATCCCGTATGGCTTCTTCAACAACTTCTACCCCATAAACCTTTTTTGCCTTCTCGGACAAGAACAGTGAAATGGTACCAATACCACAGTACAAATCAAATACCGTCTCTTCACCAGTCAAACCCGCATACTCCAGTGCTTTATTGTAAAGCACCTCGGTTTGCACGGGATTTACTTGAAAAAAGGATAATGGCGATATCTTGAACTTAAACCTACCTATATAATCGGTAATTGTCTCTTCACCAAATACAACTATATTTCTATTCCCTAAAATAATATTGGTATTTGCGGTATTCACATTCAGCACAATACTTTTAATTTCGGGTATATCTGCTGTAAGTTGCCTGACAAGCTTGTTCTGCTGTGGTAGGCTTTTACCGTTTAATACAAGCACAACCATCAACTCTCCAGTGTTAAAACCTCTTCTGGTCATAACATGCCGTACAAGCCCTTTTCCTGTCTCCTCATCGTATACACTGATTTTGTTATCCTCCAAAAATCTCTTTACAATGAGTTTAGCCCTATCGCTTACACTATGTTGAATCATGCACTGCGGAGAATCAACAATATCATGAGATTTTTTCGCATAAAATCCTACCACAAGTTCGTCCTTCAGTTGTCCCACGGGGTACTGTGCCTTATTCCGATAATTGAAGGGATTTTCCATACCTATTGTATCATGAACAACTACGTCCTTTAGTTTGCCAATTCTTCTTATGTTTTCAATCACTACATCCGTCTTAAACTTTAATGCTGCCTGAGCACTCATATGTTGAAGACTACATCCGCCGCACCTATTGAACACTTTACATATCGGCTCAGCCCTGTCCGGTGAAGCTTTTAATATATTTAGAAGTTTGCCTACAGCATAGCTCTTATTGACTTTAATAATCTTTATCTCAACTTCTTCTCCCTTGATTGAACCATCAACAAAAACAGTAAAATTTTCAATTCTACCTACTCCCTGACCTTCATGCGTCATTCCGCTAATCTCTATTCTATAAACTTCATTCTTTTTTACTGGAACCAATCTATTACCGCCTCTCATTAAAATACTACAGGACATCGAGTCCCTTCGTTTTTGCCTCTTTCACTTCGTTAGAAAGATACGTAATCAAAGCTTTTATGAATTACATGATCTCAAGAAAATTCTTATTCAGCTTTATTATATAGGTCTTAATAATAAAAAACCATATTTTGAGCAAAAAAATAGTCCCCTTAAGGGACAAAGAATAGAATCAGTTTGCCTTACTGTTAATTATTGCTAATATTATCAATACCTAAACATATTAATTATCTTTTTTATTAAATTCCTCAAATTACTTGAATTTCTTTTGTTTTATGTTTAATACAATTATCAATAAACTTTGCAGCAAAATTCGTATTGCTCCAAAAATGAATCTGTTGATAGGACGCAAGCATATTATGTACGCTAAATCCACCTTTCCAAGTTATCGATTCCATTTCGTTGCATTTCTTTTGAATCATAAAACAATGTAAAATATCCTTTGATAACATATGTATACTCGAACGGTGAAGCTCATGACCTCTTATTCTACAACCTTTATTGGATAAAACATTGTCTTTTATAACTTCAATATCAACGTATCCCGACTTATTAGCCTCCTCAGGTATATCACAATAACCATTAAGTACCCCTGCCATTATGTAGTTTTCATTCTCTTGATGTTCAACATATTCGCAAAGATACATTAAACTGTCTCCTTCAGCGTATGTGGGGAGACCCTCCGATATTTTTCTGTTGATATCCTTTAAAAGAGTCTTGTTTTCCTGCAGCTCTTTTAAATAGAAATCAAGGCATCCACCTCCAAAATACAAACCATCAACATCCTTTGGAAGCAATTCATCCACTAATGGACTGAAATAGCTTATTTCAGCCCCCATGATTTCTAATAAATTAATATTATCTTTATAATAGTAGTTAAAAGCTTTATCCCTTGCAACTGCTATTTTTGTTGTATTTTCAGGCTTAGACTTAAACAAAAACTTTGTGGCATTTAAATATGAAACCTTAGGACGGTTTGACATTTTTATTATAAGATCTACGTCTATGGTTTGAATTACCTGCTCTACAAGCAAACGAATTTTCTTCTTTAAATCTATTATTTCCTCTTGTGGGACTAGACCTAAATGACTGCACGGTAAATCCTCCATTTTAGGTAGATAACCGAAAACTTTTAATCCACTACCATTTTCAATAGCAACTTTTAAAGATTCGTAATGTGCTTCACTTTCGACTTTATTTAAAATAACACCGATTATTTCAAGGTTTTTATCATAATCGGTATATCCGTTTATCATAGGAACAATACTTAAGGATAGACCTTCTGCATTGACAACTAGTATCACGGGTGCTTTTACTATTTTAGATACATGAGCTGTACTTCCAACAATTGTATTCTCCCCAACACCATCGTATAATCCATTGGCACCTTCAATCACAGATATATCAGCGTTTACAGCATTCTTTTCAAAAAGATGCACCACCGTATCAATATCCAACATCCAACTGTCTAGATTACGTGAATCATTCCCTGTAATAAAGGAATGAATCATTGTAGTAATATAATCATGCCCAACCATAAAAGGCTGAACGTCAAGCCCCATTACATAGAGAGTAGCTAAGATCCCCATTGTAACAGTAGTCTTTCCGCAACCGCTATTGGTACCTGCAATTGTTACCTTCCTAATAGTCATAAGTTTTTCCTCTTAGTCTGTTACTTTTTCCCTTTTAACTTATAAATCGCTTTACTCTAAAATTAAAGTGATCATAAAAAACTAATAAGTCATACAGGTTATTTTTCTGAAAGTGTATTCTCCTAAAAACAACTTTATTACTTTAATTTTATAATAATATTTAATATGTTAAAAACTCAATTATAACACTTCTTCTTAATTATACTAATTTGTTTTGTATTTTTAAATAGGACTGAGAACTTTTTATTAAATTTTTTCACTTTCTTCTAAAAAATACGTTCTTTTGCATAAAAAAAACTAATATCGCTCTGATGGATGCAATAAGGTGTTCAAAAAAATTCAATAGTCAATATATATCTATACCTCAATGACGAAAGCTTAAAAGCTTTAAAAAAAGAGGTACATTATTCTGCATTACAAAATGTAAATCAGCCTTTTTGAACACCCATTAACCAGTTTGTAGGATCACCAAAGATCTTTTTAATTTTGTTTTATTATCTAACGGTACAAAACACTGTAAAATCATTGTTAAGATAACCTCTAACAACCTCGATACCCTCTATCTGAGAATACTGAGCCGTTAACATTTCCACCACTTCTTGATGATTATAGTAATAATACGTATCCTCCATGTCTGGTGAGTTTATATCGAGTAAATTAAAAACCACCATGCCTTTTGACAATTCGACAAAACGCCCAAAAGCTTTAGAAAGAAATTCCTTATTATTGCCCATGTTTAGATTAAATATCCCCGAGGTGTATATAATATCAAAACTCTTTACCCCAAAGGGATGCTGTTTAAATATATCCATACAGTAAAATTTGCCGGGGAGGTTCTTACTTTTCACATTTTCAATCATGTCTTCTAAAATATCAACACCGGTATATTCTACATTTATACCCTTATTCTCTATGTACTCAAGGAGATTTCCCAAGCCACATCCTACATCAAGAATTTTTTTATTTTGCATATCAATTTTAGATGTTAGAATTTCAAACCTTCTATATTGGGCTTCTCTGCTCTCCCAACCAAGAACTTTGTAATCGGGCAACCCCTTTCCCATTTTAGGTTTGTAATAGGCTTCAATATGCTTCCTTTTTCCCACTTCTGTTTTACACTTACATTTCATATATATCTCTCCGATAACTATAAACTACTATTTATTATACCCTAACCTACCCCTTAAAAATCAACTTTTATTTTTTACTTTTACCTCTTTCTCTGGAGATTGAAAAAGTATAATAAAAAGAGACAATAGTATTAGCTACTGTCTCCTTTAAATATTCAAGTATTATTTATGCTTTATTGCCGCAATCAGGACAGAATTTAGTACCTGGATTTAACTTTGTTCCACAATTGCTGCAGGAAAGATCTTGTGAAGCACCACATTCAGGACAGAATTTCGTACCCTGATTAATTTCATTATTGCACTTAACACAAGTCGCTTTTTGAGGCATCATACTCTGTCCGCAATTAGGACAAAACTTAGTACCCTGCTGAACAGGATTATTACACTTAGGACATGGGGAAGTCTGCTGATTCTGAACGGGTTGCTGATTTTGCTGCCCTTGTGGATTCTGGCTAAACACTTGCCCCATCATGTTACCAATTGCAGCTCCGGCACCCATTCCCGCACCCATTCCCGCAAATCCACCACCTTCGTTTTCAGCTGCCGAATTCATAGCATCTAAGGAACGTATCTTTGTGTAGCGGTCCATTCCGCCCATCAGACCAACGCTAGAACCTTTGTCAAAAGCTTCCTCAAGATTTTTAGGCAAAGATATATCTTCAACCACCAAATCAACTATTTCAAGCCCAAATTGGTCAAACTTTTCTTTAATATTGTCCTTAACTTTAACACTAAACTCAATAAGCTGAGATTGAACGTCAAATAATGAAAGCTTTGACTCGGCAATAGTATCCTTCATATATTGCACAATATAGCTTCTAAAGGTATCTTCGAGCTCGCTTGTTTTATATATTGCCTTCGTACCAAAATGCTCACGCATAAACTTCGCTGGATCAACCACTCTGTATGAGAATTTACCCCTAGCACCTAACCTCACCTGACCAAACTCAGGATCCTTAACCATAACTGGTGACTGTGTACCCCATTTTTGATCTAAAAACTGCTTTGTATTTACAAAATATATTTCCGCTTTAAAAGGAGAATTAAAACCATACTTCCACGACTTTAACTTTGTAAGAATAGGCATATTCGATGTGTTCAATTCATATAGTCCGGGATAAAAAACATCGGCAAGAACACCCTCATTTACAAATACTGCTGCTTGAGACTCCCTTACTGTTAACATTGCACCCATTTTAATTTCCTTATTTGCAACAGGAAATCTGTACACTATGGTATCCGATGTTGAATCCGTCCACTCTATTACCTCAATTAGCTGTCCTTTGATAAAATCCATTAAACCCATGTAATCCACTCCTTTGTTGAAGGCTCTAATTATATAGTTTACAAAACCATAGATAAAACCTAAACTGATAATATTTAATAAATTAATTAAATACTCTATTATAGATTAACATATTTCTATATATTTTTAAATACTTTTCTTTCATAATTAATTGGCTTGTACCTCATTTCGTCATTAAAAAAACCAATCTATAAAGGCTTTACTTTACAAAGTCCATCAAATTTTTGTAAGTACTCATTTCATAACTCGAAGTTTTTGGGAATAATAGAAATTATCTAAACACTTTTATTTTTTTATACTCAGTGGTATAATGTTTTCGAAAGTTAAAAGTGGAAAAGGCGGTAAATATGCGAAAAACAAGTAAAACAAAGCGTGATAAGTGTTTATCCATTATATTGGTACCTCATTCTACAAATGAAATTAAAACTATTAAAATTACATCGGTACGCTACAAACTTTATATTTTATCTACAATAGCTGTTACTTTTACAATCTGTATAGGACTATATTTTGCATCTATAATACATACTAACAAAGCCCTTAAAAGTGCTCTAGATGAAGCAAATAACAAAAACAAAGAACAAACTACACTACTAGCTCAAAATGCCCAACAAATTTCAGATTTGCTTGAACGGGAAAAGCAGTATTCAAAAAACATATCGGATTTCAGTGAAAAGTATAAGCAAATGACTGAGAATTTTGTAGATGAAAACATGGAAAACGTCACAGCAAGTAGGGGTTCTAGCGGGCGTTCCTTTATTGAAAACGCTAGCGAGTTAAAAAAAATTTTAGAACACCTTCAGGAAATTAACGATTCGAAAGATAGCGATGTAACTAATAAACTGTCCGATTCAGAGAAAAAACTTCAAACCTACATAGAATACTTTCCAACTCTTTGGCCAGCAAACGGAATAATCTCTTCACCCTTTGGGTACAGAGCTGACCCCTTTAATTCATCAGAAAAAAGACACCAAGGAATAGACATAGCAGCACAATACGGGGAAAACATAAAAGCTTCCGCAAGCGGGAAAGTTATATTATCTGCTTACAATGGAAATTATGGAAATTGTATTATTATAAACCACAACAATGGTATTACCACTTTATACGCTCATGCTTCGTCACTTATAGCTAAAGAGGGACAGACGGTAAAAAAGGGTGATATTATAGCAAAAGTCGGCAGTACGGGAAGGAGCACCGGTCCACACCTTCACTTTGAGGTGCGAATTAACGGCACGCCCGAAGATCCAGTTAAATATCTTGACAAGAAATAGAGTTTTTGTGAATTCTTGAATTAGCAAAGGTAAAAAGTATATTACTTTAGAGGAGGAAAATTATGTTCGGCAAAGGTAATCCCGGAAATGCTGAGTCGTTTGATACTATTATAGGTATCAATTCTAAGTTTGAAGGTAATATTGAAACCAAAGGAACAATTAGAATAGACGGTAAAGTATTTGGAAATCTCAAAATTGATGGCGATGTTTATGTTGGTAAAGACGCAACAATAACAGGAAATATTAATGCAAATAATATTTTTATTTCCGGAAGAGTGGAAGGAAATGTAGAGTCAAAAGGAATTCTTAAGATTCAATCTTCTGCCAAACTATATGGAGATATTACAGTTTTCAGTATAGTTACCGAAGAGGGTAGTGAGTTCGAAGGTAATTGCAAAATGTTATCGGCAACTCAAAAAGAAAACCTCTCAGCTAAGGACAACTTAAAAAAGAATAAGGGCAATAAAGCTTCTGTTGCAGAATAAATGGAGTACTATTAATACTCCATTTTTTTGTGCTAATAAGCTTCTATCTAGTATTTATGTAAAAGTCGGGTACATCTCCCACAATAACCGTCTCTGCTATAGGTAAACTAGTTGTTACAATGGTCTTTTTTTCTACAAAGGGTATTGCCACTCCCATTTCCGTCTTAAACAAAATATAAATCCTGTGTTTGGTCTGGTTTATACCTGCACTGCTAAATTCCGATTTAAAATCCGTCTCAACACTCCCGACGGGAATTATACGAATATTAATATCAGGACCTCTAGCTGCAAAAATTGTCTCTCCTAGCACTGCCCCTAGAGGTATCGATATCTTCTCGTCAGATAAGTCGGATAATTGGTTTTGAACACTCATGGAAGCATTTGCAAATATTCTGTTCAACTTCGCTATATCCGTCTGAATTGATGTAATATTACCATTTCCATCTTTACTTATTGAAACTATATCAGAATAATCTATATCCTCCGGAAAATTATCGCTTACTGCATTGCTAACCACTCTTGTTATTATAGATTTAACTCTGTACTCCGATATCTGGTTTAGTCCCATCCTCAAGCGTTTTTCAAAAAAGTAGAACAGTATTAGCAAAATAATCAACACAATAGAAATCACCACATAGGTTCTAATTATATTACTTTTTCTCCTCACATACCATAAGCGGCGATACAAATTGGTCTTTCTACGCATAAAAAAACCTCCTTACCATAATAGTATGAATCAGGAAGGTTTTTGGTGAATTTAGATATTTTGCTTAGAAATAATAAAAGGTCAATCCTTATTCTTACATTTTGAAAACCTAATCAAGCTTTTATTATCCTAGAATTAAAACTTATATCTAAAGGGTACTTCAATAAAGTATTTTAGATGCTATGTTTTATCACTTACTATTTCAAAAGCCATATATTTCTTTAATATAGTGTCTATTTGCACATATAGGTCATCTAAAAACAATTCGTATAGAAATTTGTTCTCTATGCGATATTTGCACTCTAAAGTTTTTTCCATTATTTTGCATATCTTTTCAAGGGTTTCCTTGTCTTCTAACACCTCATAATTACTGTCCTTAGTCACAACCTCAAGTAGTGATGGCATATTGATATTTGAATTACCACAAGCACCTTCAATGCCAAAAAAAGTATTTATATCAATATCAAGCTCTTTTATAATTTTAAGCACAATTTCAAGCTTAGGGTTATTTTTGCGACCATTTTCAAGCTGTGAAAGATATCCTGCAGATATTCCAATGACCTTTGACAAATGCACAAGGGTATAATTCTTTTCTTCCCGTTTAGCCTTGATTATTTCCCCAAATTTGATCTCCACTTGCATGCCCCCTTTGTTCTATTTTATAAAAACAATTGACATTTTACAACAGGAAATAAACAACTTACTTCACAATGTTATTTCCGCACTCTGCACTTAAATTTTACACATCCTCAATTGGAGTGATATAACTGAGGTATATATTATTTTGAAAAGGCTTTATTCTTTTTCGAAATATGTACTCTAGACCTATCAATCTAGTGCTTCTACTATGTTTGCATGCTTACGGTTTGATATGCTATAATATATTATTAAATACATAGGTTGTTTTTTTCAAATAGCCTAATAGTTGTACTTTTGGATAATTAAAGTCTAGCATCTAACAGACCTCTTTAAAGGTATGAATGCACATTTAATTATCCCTTAATAAAGGAGAGGAGCTTTTATGAACTCTAAAAATACTGCTGTTTCGAATGCTAAAACAAGCAAAAAGAAACAGAAATCAGTGGGGAGAATTATCGGTAAATGTATAGGAATTTTATTTCTTATAGTGTTTACCGTGGGGGTTGTTTTTGGATCTATAGCTGCTGGCATAGTTGGCGGTGCTGTTTTTGCCTACATAAAATCCGCCGAACCAATAACTTCCGACCAGCTTGTAATTAAAAATCAAACAACTCATGTTTATGACTCTAAAAACAGGGAAATTTTATCGCTCCAGGGAGCACAAAATAGGGAAATGGTTGATATAACTGACATTCCAAAGGATTTGAAATATGCTTTTATCGCTATTGAAGACAGGCGTTTCGAAGAACATCCTGGAGTTGATTACAAGAGATTTGCAAGTGCGGTTATACACTATATACTTCCCGGTGGTGATTCTCATGGTGGAAGTACCATTACCCAGCAAGTTATTAAAAATGTTACCGGTGAAGACAGGCGTTCCATAAAAAGAAAAGTGCAAGAAGCATGGCGAGCAATAATTCTTGAGCGCAACATAACCAAAGATCAAATACTTGAAATTTACATGAACCTTATATATATGGGTGAGAATTGTTATGGTGTGCAATCGGCAGCTAAAACTTATTTTGATAAGGATGTAAAGGACCTTACATTAGCTGAATGTGCTTCCCTCGCTGGAATAACAAATCTACCAGGAAAGTATAATCCCTTCACAACAAAGGGTAGGGAAAACAATTTAAAAAGGCAAAAGATTATATTATATGAAATGCTTGATCTTGGTTTTATTAACCAGAAAGAATATGATGATGCCATAAAAGAAGAACTTGTCTTTGCTGAATCCAAACGCACAGAAAAAATTATCAGTACACAGCCATATTTTGTTGACCAGGTAATTCTGGATGTAAAGAAAGATCTTATGGCTATTGGCTATACAGAAGATATGGCTATCAAAACCATATATAACAACGGACTTAGAATTTATACAACTATGGATACAGATATACAAAAAGCTATGGATCAAGCCTTCTTGAATGAGGAGTACTTTACTAAGGTAAATACTAGGACTAGTCAATCTCCGCAGGCAGCAATGGTTATAATTGATCCAAATACAGGTCAGGTAAAAGCCATGTATGGCGGTGCCGGAGAAAAAATAGGAATTCCTTTTAATAGAGCCACTTCATTAGAGAAGCAGCCCGGTTCATCCATTAAACCTATCGCTGTTTACGGTCCTGCTATTAATGAAGGAATCATTACCCCTGCAACTGTAATTGATGACGTTCCTGTATACCTAGATGGGGTTGAAAAAGGATTATACCCTAAGAATTCCGGTGGTACTTATGCTGGACTTACAAGCATTCGTACCGGTATAACTAAATCTATAAACGTTGTTGCAGCTAAGGTTTGGCTCGAACATTTAGGTCCGGATTTATCTCTTGAATACTTAGATCGAGTTAATATAAACAGCGATAAGGATAGAAATCTCGCCTTAGCTATGGGTGGTTTGTCCAAAGGAGTTAGTCCTCTTCAGATGGCTGCCTCTTATGTTCCCTTTGTAAATAAAGGTATGTACTACGAACCAACAACCTATACAAAAGTTGAAGATGCCAACGGACATATTATTCTCGAGAAAAAGCCTGACTACAGGATTGTATATGATGAGGCAGCTGCCTATGTAATGGTGGATATGATGAAGGATGTTGTAAAATCCGGAACTGCAACTCGCTGTAAACTTCAAGGTGGGAAAATGCCTACTGCCGGTAAAACCGGTACTACTGACAACAATACTAACAAATGGTTTGTTGGATACACTCCATATTATGTCGCGGCTACTTGGTACGGTTATGACAGGAACGCTCCTCTATCTTCCGCTGAATATAACAGAGCTCAATTTATTTGGCAAGATGTTATGGAAAAAGTCCACAAGGATTTAGAACCGATTGACTTTGAAGTTCCATCAGGTGTTGTCAAGAGAACTATATGCAAATACTCTGGTAAAACCGCCACTGAATTGTGCTCTAAGGACCCTAGGGGAAGTGCTGTAAAGGAAGAATACTTCATAAAAGGTACAGAACCTGATGAAGATGATACTTGCGATGTTCATGTACTTGCTAAAGTATGTAAAGATGCTACCGACAATTCTGGCAAAACTGTACTTGCTGGGGAATATTGCCCCTACAGTTCAAAAATAGAGCAGGTATTTGTACAACGCAAAAATCCTTTCACTCCGGTCAAACCTAGTGATCCATATCCTGGAGATTGGAAATATGATATCGCTTCGGCTGAACATTGTACCGAGCATGGTCCTGAAGATGTTGGGCATCAATATAATCCCGACAATGGTTCAGTATTTGATTGGTTTGGTAACTTGTTTAGATAGTCGTTTTATATTTAAATTATACTTTTAATTAGGGGCTGTTTGCCCCTTTTTTATTTGCACTGTTTGCGATTTTTGCTTTCATAGGGAAGTTTTTGACATGCTTAATGTGATTTCTTGGGCAGTTTGAAAAACCCCTTATGAAAGTTGATTACCTTTCTATAAGGGGTTTTTTGTTCTAAATAAATTGTAGCTTGTAGTTGTATATCGTCATCTATTCATATCTTAACGATTCAATCGGGTCTAAATCTGCAGCCTTTTTGGCTGGGTAAACACCAAAGATCAATCCTAATGCAACCGAACCTAAGAATGCACCTATGATAACTGGAATGTCAACTACAGGAGGTATGCTTATTAGCTGAGATATTATATTTCCTGCAAGCACACCTAGAATTATACCAATCAAACCGCTTATTCCCGTCATGATAATTGATTCTGTTATAAACTGCAACAGTATATCCATTTTTTGGGCTCCCAAAGCCTTTCTTATACCAATTTCCCTTATCCTCTCCGTTACTGAAACTAATAAAATATTTACAATACCTATTCCACCTACAATAAGGGTTATAATTGCAATCACAAGAAGTATTGAAGAAATAACTCCTAAGACGTTTGAAACTACTTTTTGAATATCTTGTGAACTCTGGGCATAAAACAAATCTGATTTCCCACGTTTCATTTCTAAGGCCTTTACAATTCTATCCCCTAGCTCTTTAAGACCATCTTCCTCCTCTGTAGATACATCTATACTTTGGAGAACTTTATCATTAAAATAAATGGATTGAAGAGTAGTAATAGGAACATACACTATAGCCGGAACGTTTTCATTATCAAGCATGCTTGCGTACAGTTCACCATAAGATTTGATAACTCCGACCACATTCATATTAACCAGTTTGCCCCAAGTGGTCTTTAAGGTAACTGTTTCACCCACAATATCAAGTCTTTTGAAATATCTGTTTGCAAAATATTCATCTACTACTATAACATTTGACTTTGACGTATTGTCAAATTCGTTAATAAACCTACCCTCTGCCAGTTCAATAGCAGAAAAACTTTTATATTGAGAGGACACTCCATACATAATGGCATCCCTAGTTTTATTGCCAATTCTTAGCGAACCGCCTCTCTGTATGTTGGCAGCAATATTCTTAATCTCAGGTGCCACCTTTTTTATTGTCTCCATATCCTCTAAAGTCAACATATCCTCTTGGCTCATATCAGATTTTTGATAAGTGATAGTAATGGTATTTGCACCCATTTTCTCAAACTCACTTCCAATATAAGACTCTGCTGCGTTACCTATAGCTAATATGGTAATAACGGAGAATACCCCCATAATAATACCTAACATCGTTAAAATAGACCTTAATTTGTTTGCATACAAACTATCAAGAGCCTGTTTTAAACTTTCAAAAAAACTCATTCACACCCCCTCCTTAATTATTATTTAATACTTTTGCTTTTGCACCGTCTTTATACGTCGGCTGTGGGTCAACAACAACCATATCCCCTTCACTTAAGCCTTCTAAAACTTCACCTGTCATTTCGGATACAAGTCCGAATTTTACTTGCTTTTCAACCATAATATTTTCTTCATTGATAATATAAGCAAACATATTGCCATCCTTATCTTCTTTGAGAATATTTAGTGGTGCTGTCAATATGTTTTTCTTTTCATTAGTATAAATATCACAGGTAACACTTAATCCTGGTTTTAAAGCGACTTCCGAATCCTCGATGGAAATAATTACTTCAACAGCAATTTCCTCTCCACCAGAAGTGATGTTGCTCTTCGCAACGGGAGATATACTCTGAACCTTCCCTGATACATTAGTATCTCCATCAATGCCTTCACCTGTGATCACGACCTTCTGGTCTACTTGTACACCCCTCATATTATATTCGCTTACTTTTGCTCTAATCCTTAAATTATCGGTATTTGAAATTTTAAAAGCTGGCATTGCACTGTTTGTAAAGGAACCCTCCTGAACATTTGATTCCACAATAACTCCGTCTATAGGACTTAATACTGAGTTGTTGAGCTTTTCTATCCTTCGTTCAAGATCTTTTATGCTCAAATCCGTAGCTTTTAAAGTTTCCTCCTTGACCTTCTTATCCATGTTCTGACTCGATACCACTGATTCATAACTCAGCTTTGCATTATCTAAAGCTCTCTTTGCATCATCTACAACCTTTGAGGAGGCATCTAATTCACTTCTTGAAATGACACTTCCCTCAAAAAGCAATTTATTCTCTTCGTACTTCTTAGTAGCATCTGCTAAAGCAATCTCTGCAGCATTAACAGAAGATTCTGCTCTTTTTATTTCTGCTTCTGTAGTGGGAGAATTTATTGATAACTTTTGAACGTTTCTATCTATTTTGAGTTTTTCCAGTTGTGAAACCAATTCGTCCATATCAAGCTCCATTAACTTTTGACCCTTTGTTACCTTCTCATTTATATCAACAAGGAGCTTATTTATTCTAAGTGGTGTTTCAACATAAACCTCACCTTTTTCTACTTCTTCTATCTGTCCTGTAGCCGAGACTTTTGTGGAAATTGAACCTTTTTCAATTTCATGAACCTTAACTGGATAGGTAACCCCTTGATTAAATGCCGGCTCAAACCCCTTTCCAAAAATTGAGGCTAAACCAGCCAAACCAACTACAACTAAAATCACAATTACTAATATAATAATAACTTTCTTCATCCTCAGCCCTCCTTAAGCTAGTTTTTTATGTTACTTCAAGCCATTCGCTCCATTTTATTCGACTTAATAACCTCTCTTGCATCAATAGGATTTTCAACAAGTTTATCTTCTACCATTAATCCGTCCCTGAATTTCACAAACCTTTTTGTATGTTCCGCTATATCTGGTTCATGTGTAACAAGAATTATTGTTACACCCTCTTTATTAAGATCCTGAAAAACTGCCATTACCTCCTCGCTAGAATAACTATCTAGATTTCCCGTTGGCTCATCGGCAAGTATAATTTTAGGCTTATTAACAAGTGCCCGTGCTATCGCAACCCTTTGCTTCTGACCTCCCGACATTTCATTAGGCTTGTGACTCATCCTATCCTTAAGTGCAACCCTTTCAAGTGCCTCAATAGCCCTTTTCCTTCTCTCCTTAGCACCTATTCCCGCATAAATCATAGGAAGTTCTACATTACGCAACGCAGTCATTCTAGGCAAAAGATTAAAGGATTGAAACACAAAACCTATTTTGAGATTCCTGATTTTTGCCAATGCCTTTTCGTCTAGCTTTGAAATATCTATACCATCTAATTGATAGCTTCCGGAAGTCGCCCTATCAAGGCATCCTATAATATTCATTAGCGTTGATTTACCAGAACCGGACGGTCCCATTATTGAAATAAATTCGCCTTTATAGATAGACAAATCTACATTTTTTAGGGCTGAAACTGATATCTTCCCATTTTTATAAACCTTACCCAAATTACTTATATTTATAATCATCTCTCTATCACCCGCCTAATATTTTTGTCCACCTAGTGCTTGCCTATATACTTGCTACTGAAATTTCCAACAAATTAAGTCGCTGCATATAATAGACTCAAAACAGAAATAATAAGATACTTTAGTTTCTATAATTTGGGAGTCATAGCCTTAAAAGTGAACTAAATTATTATCAAAACAAAAGTTTTTTTAATAAAATAGTTCACCGGGTTGGAGTAATCTCCCAATATTCTTGATACTATTTCATGAAAACTATCCCTATTTTACATATAAGGTGTCAAACTCAGCCTTTACAATGTTGTAATTATATATCGCAAGATAAGTCTGGTATTGGGCATCTAAATACTTTTCTTTAGCGTTCAATACTTCTTCTTTACTTACTAATCCCTTTTCAAACTTAAACTCTGCATTATCTAATTTGTTTTTGTTAATTGATTCCCACTTATAAGCTAAATCCACTTTGTCTTTAGCCGTGAGCAGATCATTATATTTATTTCTGATGGACACTTCTAAATTTACCTTCGCATCTTCTAAATCAACTTTTGCATTTTCTAAATTGAGCATATTTCCATCGTATGTAGCTGTACCTTGTTCGTAACCCTCTTTTGTAAGTTCCATTGTCTTCTCACTTGCTTTTAATTCTTCACTCTTTATGTATAGTTCAACGTCATTGTTTAAAGCATTTTCAACAACTTTCTCGATATCAATCTTTGCTCTTGAATCAAGGGATAAAACATCCTTGATCTCTATCATATCCTCATTCATTTCAAGCCCCATAACTCTTTTAAGCTCAAGATTTGCGGCTTCAAGCTTATTTGTAACCTTGTTTACATCAATTGATTTTAAATCGAGGGCATATTTTGCATCATGCAAGTCATTTTCTGTCAATTTGCCTTCTCTAAGACTAACTTCAGCCATTTTATACTTCTCATCTAAAATAGCCAGCTTGCCCTTTTCAGCTTCAAGCTCCTTTCGTACCAACAACATATTAGTTGTAGCCTTGTATACTTCAAGTTCGAGCTTCTTTATATTTTCTTCTTTTACTCTCTTTGCATATTCCAAATCAGCAGCAGCTTTTACGGTAGTAACCTCTTTTGCTATTCTATTGTTTAATTTATCGATTTTGGTATTAGCTCCCGTGCTCTTATTAGCATCTTTTTCAGCATCTTTAAGGGCACTTTCCTTAGTCTTAATAGTCATTTCATCTACAGCAGCCTGCTTACTATTGGCAGTTGCTAAACTTTTAGATTCTGTTATGGAGAATCTTAGACCTTCCACTGCAAATGCAGTTGTTATAGTAGTTATAAATAATATAGTTACTATTAAACTAATACGCTTCTTCATAAAACTCACTCCTTTAATATGCAGGACCTAATCCTGCCGCTTCTTCAAGCTTCATTATTTTTGTGTTATAACTGTATATCACAAGCTCTTTTGCATTTTCTAGCTCGTCTATTCCAATCTCCATTTCATCAAGTAAGATTTTAGGTATAAACCCTCTCTCATATTGGGTTTTCAATTTATCAAGGGTTCTTCTTTGCATTTTTATTGTCTCTGTAGTGCTCTCAAGACTATGCAAATCTTCATTAATTGCTATATATGCCTTCTTAATCTCGTTTTCAATGTCATACTTTGCTTTCTCCAACTTTACCTTGAGGACTTCGATTTCCAGCTCTAGGTCTTCGTATTGTTCCTCTAAACTATAACTTTTCCCAAATAGTCTACTTCCTGTGAAAATGCTCTTTTTTAACTCTTTTAGCCTTAATTCTTCCTCGATATTTTTTATTTCAAGTCTTTCATTAAGTGCTTTTTCCAAGTAATATTCTAATGGTTTGAAGGTTAACTCCCTTGATAACTCATCAAATTTGACGGTCTCATACACTGTAGATATTTCAACTCCCAACATGGAATTTAGAGACCTCACCATGTTCTCTCTGTTTCGATTTGCTTCGTCTACAGCTTTTTCCGCCTTTAAAAGCTCAAATTCCGACTCATCCAACTCCTGCATAATAATTAGTCCCTGTTCATATTTCAACTGGTTGATGCTATGTTTGTTTTGGGCGAGCTCAAACTTTCTCTTTACAATCTCAATATCTTTATCTGATTTCATCAAACCAAGATATAAATCACGCAAGCCTAAAGCTAGTGCCTTCTCAGTAACTGCTTTATTCTTGCCTATCATTGCCCAATAGTACTTAAGTTCTTCAGGCATATGTTCTTTCATAACAGTTAAATCCAATTTCAAATAATCGTCAAATTCGAAAAAAAACTCCCTCCCGCCAAAGTTATAAGTCATTCCGTCGGTTTTTAAATTTTTTGTATTCTGGATTGCCGAATTATAGTTTAGAAACATTTTTCTTTCTTCAAAACCAAGCTTTTTTAGTGTCCTATTGTTCGCAATCATGGTCGTCTTTGCTTTGTCATATGTAATCGAATTACTATTCTCACCGCTTACCTGCATGAAAAGACCAACCAAACTTACAATTAAAATCATTGAAATTACCTTTTTCAAGGCGCCACCTCCTTACGTAAAAATACAGATCCAACATCCTCGCCATCAATTATTTGCATGATAATATTAGGTTCTTCACCATTTGCAATTACCATATCAATACCAGCACAAGTTGCTATTTTCGCAGCTGAAAGTTTTGTAACCATGCCCCCTGTACCTCTTGCAGAACCTACGCCTCCTGCACACAGTTCTAATTCGGGGGTAACATCTTTTATGACAGATATAAGCTTCGAGCAAGTGTTTTTTCTAGGATCACAATCATAAAACCCATCAATATCCGTTAGTATTATAAGTAAATCCGCCTTTACAAGCTCCCCAACTATTGCCGATAGCGTGTCATTATCTCCAAAAACTCTGTTTACACCTGATTCAATCTCGTCCACCGCAACGGAGTCATTTTCATTAACAATAGGAATTATCCCCATCTCTATTAAAGTTTCAAAGGTATTGATAACATGTTCTCTAGCATCATGGTTCTCAACTATATCACGGGTAAGAAGAATCTGACCTACAACACGCCCATATTCTGAAAACAACTTGTCGTATATATGCATCAATTCAAGCTGACCTACTGCTGCTACTGCTTGTTTTTCTCTGACCGTAGTAGGCTTACTTTGAAGCTTCAGTTTGCTAACTCCAACTCCTATTGCTCCAGAAGTAACCAATACCACTTCCTTTTCTTGATTTGCAAGATCCGATAACACCCTTACTAGCTTATCTATTCTTGTAAAATTAATCTTTCCGTTTGGATAGGTTAGTGTAGAAGTCCCGACTTTAACAACAATCCTTTTTGCTTTGCTTAGCTCTTTACGTAATTCCATATGACTCATTTAACTTTCCCCTTCAAGATTTTCTATGCTAAAAGCTCTATTCTAACAATTATACTATAAATACATAAAAAAGTTTAATGTATTTATAAAATTTAATAATTTTGTTAATTAAATCGGCATATTTCTGAAACAACTGTATAGCGAAAGCTTCAAAATAATCCAGTAAATATTACCTATATCAAATTTATTAGTCTAATCAAGACCCTTTCCAAACCCCAGTATAGAAATTTAGAATTATTTTTTGAGTGCACACGGGTTTATTCTATATTTAGGTCTAAAGGCCTATATGAATTTAGGTATTAGTGTGTATAAAATAATAATGAAGGAATTTTAGATAATATTCTGTAAATAATTTGCTGTTATCTACGTTGTAGTTATAGTATTTCTGATTTATCAATCTATTTCATCTCATTTATATTTTAATACCATGTATAGATATATAGAATAGAGAAAATTCCAAGGGCTTTAAGACAAAAAAGCTTTAGGAATAATATAATGTGACTTATCTTATTTAGGGAGGATTCAAGTATGGATTTTTTTAAGTTAATAAAACTATCAACAAAATTTCAAACCGGTTTGATTACACCTATCTTAGTTGCTTCAATCTCTGTATAGAGATATGCTTATAAAAAAGATTGCGTTTCACGTTCCTAAAACAAAAGGCTTTCACTTATACCAGCAGTAATCTTTTAATTATTATCAATAATCAGTATTTAATTTTTCTACTCTCAGGCTTTATGTATACTATTTCAATAACATACATAAAATCTGGGTAGATTTAGCCCCACTTGTTTACGCCTCTTAAACTTTAAAGAGGCACAATATAAGCGATGGGAAATCGAACTCCTTAGTTTATGTCTTTCTTTTGATAAGCATACCAAACTCTGGTTTATCGTGACCCTTCGCTATTATCTTTTATATCTTTAGAACAAAGCAGCACTGTTAAAAAGATTTTTTACACTTGTAAATCCCGTTTTTGTAATTCTTGTGGAATTAAATATGCCAAGATTTCAAACTTTACGACAGCCAACAAAATGTAATTACTCGACACAATTAGCTGTCAAAACACTGTGCCGAACAGATAGCCATTTTGCAAAATACATATCAATATCAATATTGTGCATAGGATTACACGCCATCTTTCAAAGAGCAAATTCGGTTTTCCATTGTTAATATACAAATTAGTCACCTCCCAATAAAAACTACGGGACTTCGAGTCCCTTCGTTTTTGACTCTTTCACTTCGTTCGAAAGATGCTCAATAAAAATAGAGGGTGCTTATAAATCGCCCCCTCTATCTATATTAATATACCCGTTTAAATTTAAGCCTTTGAAGCTTCTTCAATAGCAACTGCAACTGCAACAGTTGCACCAACCATAGGATTGTTACCCATACCTATTAAGCCCATCATTTCAACGTGAGCAGGTACAGAAGATGATCCTGCAAACTGAGCATCTCCGTGCATTCTTCCCATTGAGTCTGTTAAACCGTAAGATGCAGGTCCTGCAGCCATGTTATCCGGATGAAGCGTTCTACCAGTTCCACCACCTGATGCAACTGAGAAGTATTTCTTACCGTTTTCACCGGCCCATTTCTTATATGTACCTGCAACTAAGTGCTGGAATCTTGTTGGGTTGGTTGAATTTCCTGTGATGGAAACGTCAACACGTTCCATAGCCATTATAGCAACGCCTTCATTTACATCGTCAGCACCATAAACCTTAACTTTTGATCTGTCACCATTTGAGAAAGCTTTCTCTTCGATAACTTTCAATTCTCCTGAGTAGTAATCGTACTCGGTCTTAACATATGTAAAACCATTTATTCTAGAAATTATATAAGCTGCATCCTTACCAAGACCATTTAAGATAACTTTTAATGGTTCTTTTCTTACCTTATTTGCAGTCTTTGCTATACCAATTGCACCTTCAGCCGCTGCAAAGGATTCATGACCTGCAAGGAAACAGAAACATTTTGTCTCTTCTCTTAAAAGCATTGCACCAAGGTTACCATGCCCTATACCAACTTTTCTGCTATCTGCAACAGAACCAGGAATACAGAAAGCCTGTAAACCAATTCCTATTGCCTCTGCAGCATCAGCAGCATTTTTAATACCTTTCTTTATGGCTACCGCACAACCTAAAGTATATGCCCATACAGCATTTTCAAACGCTATAGGCTGAACATCTCTAACTATTTTATCAACATCTATACCTTTTGATAAGCACAATTCCTTAGCTTCTTCTAAGCTCTTGAAACCATACTCAGCAAGACATTTGTTAATCACATCTATTCTTCTTTCATAACCTTCAAATCTAATCACGTATACTCACCTCTCTTCACAATTATTATTCTTGTCTTGGATCAATTACTTTAACTGCTTCGGAAAATCTTCCGTAAGTTCCGATATTTTTTTCATAAGCCTCTTTAGGATCAACACCTTTTCTAATGGCTTCCATCATCTTCCCAATATGAACAAATTTATATCCAATCACTTCATCTTGTTCATCTAGTCCAATACCAATGACATAACCTTCAGCCATTTCAAGGTATCTAGCACCTTTAGCCTTTGTTCCATACATTGTTCCAACTTGGGAACGAAGTCCTTTACCAAGATCCTCAAGACCTGCACCTATTGGAAGTCCACCCTCGGAAAATGCTGTTTGAGTTCTTCCGTATACGAGCTGTTTGAATATTTCTCTCATTGCCACGTTGATTGCGTCACAAACAAGGTCAGTATTCAACGCCTCAAGAATTGTCTTACCTCCGAGAATTTCAGCTGCCATAGCCGCTGAATGGGTCATACCAGAACATCCTAATGTTTCAACAAGTGCTTCTTCAATAATACCATCCTTAACATTCAAGGTTAGCTTACAGCAACCCTGCTGTGGAGCACACCATCCAATACCGTGTGATAACCCTGATATATCAGTTATCTGCTTCGCTTTGACCCATTTTCCCTCTTCAGGAATTGGAGCTGGTCCATGATTTGGTCCTTTTTTTACACAAATCATTCTTTCTACTTCATGTGAATAATTCATGAATTTTAATCCCCCTTCACAAATATAGTTTACTTAAATATTCCTTAGTTACTCTAAGTAGAATACTCTTAATCTACCTGAGCCTAAGGATATAGGTAGTGCAATTTAACAAAATATTAATATTGATCAGTACTGTTAGAAAAGCACTAACTGAGTTTTAACCCAAAAACCATAAAAAAGTTTCAGTCAACATTATACCATAATTCTTTATATGTCGAGATAAAAATTCGATTTTTTCGTTAATTTTTTTACAAAGTTTCTTTCGACAGTCATATAAGCCTACTCCCTATTGAAAGCAAAGAAACTACACCAAGAATAAAAAGCACACGCAACAAGAAAAAACAAGAAAGGAATAGCAGACCTTGTAGGAGTCAGGAAATTTTCCCCTTTTGTATTCTTATATAATATTAGTAATTATTCTCAAGCAAACTCTTTAATATTTGCAAATTCCTTTCGTCATTTTCAGAACTCGCTTCATAAGCTTTATTATATTGCTCTAATATATCTCTATACTCTCCTAAGAGCTTTGCATAGTTATCTTCATCGGATTTGTCATTAAATAAGACAAGGTTCCCAGTGACAGTATATCTGCCCACCCTATCTTCATAATATTTCAGCATTTCGTCAACCCTTTGAAACAGCTTTATATTAAAGTCGTACAAATTCTCTTTTTCATCTTTTTCCACTTCACTGTTTTTCTTAGCAGCAGAAACAAACTCTTCTTTTACACTACTCGGTATAGCTAAATTATCTATTTTATCTGTATAAATATCGTGTGCTTCAGCAGCTTCTGCCTTTGATTCCATTAATCCGTCTAATACAACCTTAATACTTTCCCTATTTTGTTTTATACGTTCGGAACTAGATAGTACTTCAGATGATATGATTTGGTTTATGTGAATATTCTTAAACAGGTAGTTAACTCCCACATTCATTCGATTAAGAGACATAACATATTTTTGTGTTTCAGATACTAATGGTGCAAATTCACCATATTCTTCTACATCTACATCCTCTTCCCTAATATCGTCAGCTAAACTCGCTTCATATAGTGTAATAATCTTCGCTAAGGTTACTTTTTCTTTTTGTATTTCTTTTGCTTTTGCAGCCTTTACTGTTCCAATCGTATTCACCAAAAGGAAGGTTGAAATAGCAAACATTATAATGCTTGAACTGATAATTAGTATTGCACTATGTTTTTTAAATATCTTTGTAAAAATAAGAATCACTAATGCAATCATCAAAACAATGCCTAAAAACGTGCCAATCATGTACATCAAAAAATAGGTCGTACTTTTCTCCATTTCTTCAATACCTAAATTCAAAAAAGCATTTATCATACTTATCAATAAAAACAGTAAGAAAAACACCGTTGAAACTATATATTTTAGTAATTTAGAAGATTTGCTTTCATTTGTGTATACCTCAAGGAACACATCAATAAATTCGGGTACTTCATAAGCTTCAACATATACATTTTTATCAACGTCATATAGCTTACTTGTTTTGTTAATCATGCCTTTTCTGTAAAGTTCATATACTTGTTCAACACTGACAATATCCGTCTCACCTGTTCCGATAAAATATCTGTATAGCATGATGTTACACCCCTCCCTTTAAAAACATCCTTCATTAACTTTACTAAGGGACAACGAAAAAACAACTTATTATTGACATACTTAGAATATCATCAATTCAAATTTTTCGTTATCCAGAGTTAAAACTTATATTTTAATTGTACCCAATATTCTTTTTAAAAGTTCGTAAGACTTATAGAACCCCATGCTCCTATCTTGTCACCCACAATTATCAAAATACCCTCAACACCCTTAATACCGGCTGCAAATTCTATCGCATCTCCAATATCCTGTGCTGTTTTAACTCTATTTCCAGTAGCAGTAGCAACTGCATCAGAAAGGAAAGTATCCTTTGCTAATACGACAACAGCATCTGCCTTTCCGAAGCTCAACGAATGTCCGACTGTTCCAGACGAGGTGCATATTCCTAAAGGTGTCTTATCAGGAAAAATCTCAAGAGCAATTTTCTCGTTCAGGGGGGAATTGCCAGCATATATGCCAACCTTCCTTTTTGAGTTTGTTTTTATAAAAATATCCCCACCATTTTCAACAATAACTTCCTCGGAAAAATTTAACAGTCCCATACCTACTAGCTCACTAACTGCTCCTGCTACAGCTGCCATAGGACCCACCCCTGCCAAAAAGGCCGCATCACACATCCTCTTAACAATGCAAGGTGCATTATCTGCAGCTTCTACTGGTTCAAGGCTTGTTAAAAACTCCGGGTGTTGTTTTATATATGTCTGAAGGCTTGATCTGTATTTCTTAACCAACAAAAGAGCCTCACTATAAAGCTCTTTTGTTGCACCTATCATTAAGTCGGTTTGTTCAAGACATACCCCAAAAAACTTTAAATTGATGCCTTTAAATATCTCTCTGTAAACTCTTTCTTCATACATAACATTCTCCAAAAAGACTATATCGTCACACACATGACCTTAAGAGGACATGCCTTTACACAAAGTTCACAAACCATACACTTTTCCTTGTCAAAAGTAAGACTCCAGTTCTGTTTATCCATTGCAAGTGCTCCCGAAGGACAAACTGCCGTACAAGCTCCACAATGAACACAAGCATTTTCCTGCCATATTAAACTTCTTGTGAAAAGCTTGTATTTTATTCCTTGATCCTGTATATATTTTAGTCCAGCCTCAATGTTCCACTCCGTTCCAATTATATCAATAACTAGTTTACCCACTTTGTTCAAACTGATGTCCGCATTAAGTATATTTATTTGAAGGTCAAAATCTTTTATAAGATGATAAGTTATGGGCTTTGTAACCTCTGTGGCGGGATAATATAATGATACTTTAATCTTTTTCATTTTCAGCCCCCCTTATATCAAGACTATTCGGTTTATTATCCATAGGCAAAGATGCAACCGGCTGTGAAACCAAAAATTCTCCCCTCTCAATCTGTTGTTTCAACAGTTGTGCAATCTCCCTAGCCTTTTTAAGACTTGACATAGGGGCTGTCGTTACCTTCTTACCATTCAATTCGACAACTCCACTCCTTAACTCCTCATAGGAAACAGACCTTATAGCAGGTCTTGACCTCAATGGAACGCTATAGTCATAAATATTGGTAAATATGTCTTTATCCTTTACTGTAGTCTGAAGTAACATTTCTTCATCTAGAATAGGTATTGGAATACCCACTCCTACAAACAGCGAAATTCCATACTTCTCGAATATTGCAGCCCGTACAAATCTTGTATCCATCTGTTTAATGTCACCTATAAGTGCTAAAGTTCCTGCTCCTCCCATAGGCACTCCATTTTCACTTCTTTTCTGCTCAGGATTGTGCTGAGTTCCCTCCCATGCAACATACCCCTGTGCTCCAGCTAAAAACACTCTTGTCCCAATTCCTATAGTCCTATAGTACGGATCATTAATCAGTGGACTTAGCTGCCCTGATGTACTGTAGGTTACATTACCACAGTTTGGCAGAAGTGTTCCTAAATAAGTGTATAGTGTCTTATTCGATGTATTTGTTGCAGCAGAATAGTTTTGATAGGCGTTCCTAGGATTAAACATATACGCCTGATTTATATTTGATTTATTTATATAAGTTGATATTTCTTCTCTAGGATAACAATGTGTACCATAACTCTCAGCATAAAGCTTTATATCCTTACCGGCTATGAGATCTTCAATTACATGTGCACCACCGTACATACTCTCTGCCTTATCCGAAACCTCCGTAGCACCGATATAAGCATCAACTGCAGCTATCCCTGCATAGGCAGGTACGTCATTTAACCACACCTTTGCCATCCTTATAGGTGGGTCGGAATGTCCGAAATTAATAAATACTCCGCTAGAGCACATAGGACCGAAAGTAGCAGTAGTAACTACATCTATTTCTTTAGCTGCTTGCTTTACACCTTTTTCAGCCACAATATCTATTATTTCATCAGCAGTAGCAACCACTGCCTTACCACTTCTTATCTTCTCATTGATCTCATCAAAACTCTTATAACCCATTCGTAATCTCTTCCTCTTTATTAGTGTTACTCTTTATTATAGGCGTTTGTTTTCTATATTTCAATGATTTTACGACAAAACTTTCTATATACATTATCTTCTATACTCTTATCTTAAGTGGCTTCATTAAATAACCTTACTCTTTTCTTGTAACGAAATCTTTATATTTTACATAATATAAAATCATAGAAATGTATTTAAGGAGTAACTATGGATAGATACCAAAAACTCGAACAAATTACCAATGGAATAAATGCTGCATATAAAATTAAAACTGCCACAAATTCATTAAATAGAGAAGATTGTGAAAATGGACAGGAAACAAATAATGTAGAACTACTTCTTCAAATGCTCTCTGTTATTGCAGAGTATTATCCTGAACCTCATAGAAACACTTTAAGTAATAACCTAAAAAAAAGCACGGTTTATCATAATACATATAAAAACCTTAAGCACCACATAAAAAACATGCAAACTAGTAGATCTGCTGACAGCAATGAATTTGCAAGAACACTTGAGCTAGTAAAGCCTGTTTTAGATAAAGACAGAAGGAGTTTAATTGAAAAAATGCTGCAGATTCATGAAATATTAAAGTCATGATTTTAAATAGTATCTCTTATTCTTCATACTTTTAATCCCTCTAATACTTATTTTATCATAGTGCAACTCCGACAATCCTAACACCCTTTTTTCTGCCGGAGTTCGCCTTCTTTTTACCCATATTATTTGCTCTGTACGGAACTTTGTCTGAGGTTCAAAAATATTTTGGATAATAAAAAGTGCATTACCTAAAGATGTTCCAAAATTATTGTAATTATCCCTTATATTTCTTGAGTCAATATAATATAATGCAACAAGACAAGACAATCCAAAGATTAAACCGAAAGTTCCTATGATAACAAACGACTTTAAAAAATTAAATAAAAACATATTTCCCATCACTATCACCCTCTATAAACTAAGGCATTTATATATCCCTGACAAATATTTATAGTAGCATCCAAATAGAGTGCTTATTATAAAACAACAATCTATCCTGTTATATTTAAAAAAACGCCTTAACCTTATTACTGATTTCTTATATATATTATACTACAATAATGCCAATTTGTCTGAAACATCAATGTTTGCATTTTTAAAGAGCTGTAACTTAAAGGGGCTGGCACAAGCCAACCCCTTCATTAATTATAGTTTATTTTTTTATTTTTTAACGCTTTCCTTAATCCAGGGAAGTTTACCGCCTACTTTGAGTATCTCTGCATCTAACGCAGATAAAGTGTGGCTTAGCTCAATCTCAAATCCTTTAGTCAGATTTTTAAGTTTAACTTCACCCGTAAAATCTCCTATAACAAGTTCAATCTTGTCTCCTAACTCTATTCTTTCATAATCTGCAGGATTCTTGAAGGTTAGAGGAACAATTCCAAAGTTAACAAGGTTAGCAAGATGTATTCTTGCAAAGGATTTTACAATAACCGCTTTTACACCAAGATATTTTGGAGCTAATGCTGCATGCTCACGGCTTGAACCCTGACCGTAGTTTTCGCCTCCTATAATAAATCCTCCGCTACTTTCTAAAGCTCTCTTTGAGAAATTCTCATCCACCGCTTCAAATACATACTTGGATATTTCAGGAATATTACTTCTCAAAGGTAATATTTTAGCACCTGCAGGCATTATATGGTCAGTGGTTATATTGTCTCCCACTTTAAGTAATGCTGTTCCTTCTAAAACATCGGGTAGTTTTTCAAAGGACGGAAGTGGCTTAATATTCGGACCTCTCACAATCTCAACCTTCTGAGCTTCCTCTTGAGGCAAAGGTTTTAAGGTCATATTGTCATTTATAAAGAATTTATCCGGCATCTGTATCTTTGGACATTCTCCTAAATCTCTAGGATCTGTTATCTTTCCTGTAATGGCTGCAGCTACTGCAACCTCAGGACTTGCAAGATATACATCTGCATCCTTAGTACCACTTCTGCCTTCAAAATTTCTATTGAATGTACGTACTGAAACACCTGCCGAACAAGGTGCAGACCCCATACCTATACATGGTCCACAGGAGTTTTCCAATATACGAGCTCCTGCCTGTACAAGATAGTTTAACTCACCGCTGTCCACCATATGTTCAACAACTTGACGTGAGCCGGGACTTATTGTCATGCTTACACTCTCTGATATTGTCTTTCCTTTTAGTGCATTAGCAACCATTTTTAAGTCTCTCAAAGATGAGTTTGTACAAGAACCTACACCTACCTGATCAACTTTTATTCCAGCTACTTCCCTAACGGTTTTAACATTTCCTGGGCTGTGGGGAAGAGCTATCATTGGTTCTAAGCTACTTAAGTCAATCTCTATTATTTCATCATATTCAACATCACTTGAAGGAACAAGCTCAATCCATTGATCTCCACGTCCCTGAGCCTCAAGAAATGCCTTGGTTATTTCATCACTTGGGAAAATACTAGTTGTACAACCGGTTTCAGTACCCATGTTTGTAATTGTAGCACGGTCTGGAACTGAAAGAGTTTTAACACCTGGACCGAAGTATTCCAATACTTTGCCCACTCCGCCTTTAACATCAATCCTTCTCAAGACTTCTAGAATAACGTCCTTAGCTGATACCCAATCACTTAGTTTGCCCTCAAGCTTTACACCAACTACTTTTGGAAATTTGATTCTAAAGGGTGCCCCTGCCATAGCAGCAGCAACATCCAATCCTCCTGCTCCCATTGCAAAACATCCGATACCTCCGGCAGTAGGAGTGTGACTGTCAGAACCAATTAAGGTTTTCCCTGGGCACGCAAAACGTTCTAAAAACAATTGATGACAAATACCATTTCCAGGCTTAGAAAAGTATAGTCCATAACGTTTTGCAACCGATTGAAGATAGCGATGATCATCGGCATTTTTAAAGTCTGTCTGCAAGGTATTATGATCAACAAAACTCACACTTAGTTCTGTCTTAACTCTATCCATTCCTATAGCTTCAAACTGCAAATAGGCCATAGTACCTGTAGCATCCTGTGTTAAAGTGTTATCAATTTTGATGGCAATCTCATTTCCAATTGTTGCATCCCCATCAATCATATGTTGTTTAAGTATTTTTTCTGTAATGGTTCCTTTCATTTCATGACCTCCAATTAGGTTAATCTCATATAAGCCGGCTGTTTAAAGATTATTCAAAAATTGTACAGCTTATACTTAAATAAATATTCGTTTGCAATAATAATATAAAACTTTCAAAGTCATTGCAATAAATATTCCTTAATTCATAAAAAAACACACAACTTAACTCTTATTTTTAATTATCTTTAGAACATTTACCTATCCTTCATAGGTATGTATGAAAGCTTACCTAATACATTTTTATATGCAGGTCTTATAATTCTTCCTCCATTAATAATTTCTTCAAGAAGATGTGCACTCCATCCTGCAATTCTAGAGATTGCAAAGAGCGGAGTATAGAGCTCCATAGGTATTCCCAAAGATTTATATACAAAGCCAGAATAGAAATCCACATTAGCACTTACAACTTTATCGGATCTCTTTACTCTTGCGAATACATCCGGGGATAGTCTCTCAATAGTTGTAAACAAATTATATTCCTCTTCATTTCCCGTTTCTTTAGCTAATTCCTGTGCTTTTCTCTTAAGTAAAATACCACGGGGATCGGAAAGAGTATAAACAGCATGCCCCATACCATATATAAGGCCTGATCCGTCATTTGCTTCTTTATTTAGTATCTTTATAAGATAGTCGGCCACTTCACCCTCATCTGCCCAGTTTTTAACGTTCGCCTTGATATCATCCATCATTTGCATTACCTTGATATTTGCACCGCCATGCTTCGGTCCTTTTAAGGAACCAATTGCCGCTGCAATAGCAGAATATGTATCTGTACCACTAGATGATACTACACGGGTTGCAAAAGTGGAATTGTTACCACCGCCATGTTCAGCATGGAGTACAAGGAGAAGGTCTAATATTTCCACTTCTGTTCTTGTAAATGAACTATCGGGACGTATCATATGCAAAATATTTTCAGCAGTACTTAATTCAGCTTTAGGGTTATGCAAGTAAAGACTCTTACCATCATGATAGTGACTCTTTGCCTCATATCCATAAGCCGCCATCGTTGGTAGTCTTGCAATAAGCTCAATGCACTGTCTTAATGTATTTTCTACACTTGTATCATCCGGATTTTCGTCATAAGAATATGAAGCCAACACAGCTCTAGCAAGCTTATTCATAATATCCTTGCTTGGTGCCTTCAAAATCATATCCTCAGTAAAGGATCCGGGCAATTCCCTTTTTGAACCCAACAGTTGGAAAAACTCATCTAACTGCTGTTTATTAGGAAGTTCTCCAAAAAGAAGAAGATAGCATGTTTCTTCAAAACCAAGTCGCTTCTCTTCTAGAAAACCTTTTACGATATCAAAAATATCAATACCCCTATATCTCAGTCTTCCTTGTACAGGAATTTTTTCTCCTTCGTCCATTATATACGCATGAACATCTCCAACCTCAGTAAGTCCTACCAAAACGCCTGTTCCATCAGCATTTCTGAGACCACGCTTAACACTAAATTTCTCAAACATTTCACTTTCAATGTTATTGTTCTTTTTTACAATTTCCGAATAATGGGTGAAAATATTTTCATACTCCATCGTTTACCACTTCCCCTTTCAATAAATTCAAGCTTGCTTTTTTAACATGTTCTATAGTTAGCTCTTCAGCCTTTTTAGCATCTTTTTGCGATATTGCTTGATAAATAGCTTCGTGCTCCGACAAAGCTTCCTCTGCTCTGCCTTCCATACCTAACGAAAATATTCGTGCTTTTTGTATGTAATGATGGAAGTTCCTGAGCATGTTCATAAGCGGTCTGCTTTTGCTAGCTCTAAATATCGTTTCATGAAACTTTGTGTCTAGTTTTAATATATGCTCTATATCATTTTTCGCAGTATAGAATTCTTCCAACTCAAGGAAATGCTTCATATTATCAAGCTCTACTTCTGTAATGTTTTCTGCTGCCCATCGGGCTGCTAATCCTTCAATAGACAGTCTTATTGTATAAATATCGTCTATGTCCTTAGCGGATAAACCTGTGACAATAGCTCCCTTATTTGGAATAGTCTGTACAAGACCTTCCAGCTCTAGCTGCCTTATAGCTTCACGAATTGGTGTGCGACTAACTCCAAGCTCCTCTGAAAGCTTAGTTTCAATCAAACTCTCACCAGTTTTATACTTTCCGTTTAATATGTTGTTTTCTAAATGACTAAAAACCCTTCCTCGTAACGAGGAATTACTGTCGTTATTCATGTACTCAAATTTAGCCATGTTTGCTCTCCTCCTTCGCAAAGCCAACAATTCTATTTACTCTTAACAATTAATTTAACTATACAATAGAGAAGTATTTTACAACATAACATCTATGTATTATTGTATTACTGTATAATTGTATACATTTCAATTATAATAGTCAATATTCTTGAAAATATTTTTTGTACCTATATGTAAGTATAACGTCTAAATTTATTGACAAACAATATGATTGTGATAATATAGTAAAAAATTAAGAAAGGAATCTTAGAATGCAAATAATAAAAGTTTTATCAGGACCAATTATTGGTGCTATTATAGGGCTTTTTACAAATTATATAGCAGTTGTAATGCTTTTTCGACCTAGAAACGCCATAAAAATAGGCAAATATACATTACCCTTCACACCGGGAATGGTTCCAAAAAGAAAAACTGACCTTGCAAAAGCGGTGGGTAGAACTGTAGGAAACTCACTATTTGGTGAAAATGAGGTTAAATCAATTTTTGCTTCTGAAGAAATGAAAAATACTTTTGTAGATGGAGTTATGAACCTTATAAATGAAAAAGTTTCAGAAGATACCACTGCTAAATCTATGCTTTCAGAAATTTTAGGTGAGGAATCCTATTTAGAAAAGAGAGATAATTTAGCCCACATACTTGCCGATAGAATTGTACAAGGATTATTGAATATGGATGTGGGGAAAATTATAACTGACAGGGGTGTGGAAGTTGTCAAGAAAAAACTAAGTAATCCTATGCTCTCTTTTTTAGTTAATGAAAAGACCATAAAGTCTATTGCTGACCCTATTGGTGAGCAAATAAATGAATACATTAGATCCGAAGGAATAGATAAAATCGAAAGCTTTCTTTCTAGCGAAGTATCAGAGCTTGAAAACAGACAAATCAACAGCCTATTTAACAATAAGGAAGCTGTTATGCTAAAAATACAGAGTAAACTTGGTGATTTATATACAAGCTTTGTAAATAGTAATGTTGAAAGCTTCGTAAAACGTTTTAGAATTAGCGAAATCGTCGAGGAAAAAATTTCTAACATGAGTAATGAGTCTATCGAAAAGTTAACACTTTCAGTTATGGAGAATGAACTGGGTATGATTGTAAAGCTTGGGGGCGTAATTGGTTTTCTTATTGGATTCTTTAATACTCTTATATAAGACTAGATTCCTAGTTAGGTAAATTTGCTTTGCTCATGCCATAAAATCCTGAGATGTATATAAAAATTAATGCACGAGTGTTTTCGAACTTAAATAAAATTGTAAGCTTTCTTGGACATCGGAAGCGTCAATAGAAACCAATGACACTAAATGCCAAATCTCTTTCAAACTCTTACCGCAAAAAACTTTAGCATTAACAAATTCATCAAATGAATCATAATCGTAAGCTTGCATACCATCTTCAGTTAATCCAAACCAATATATAACTTTATTGGTTTCTTTATCAAGCATTTTT
>JAAYPF010000122.1 GCA_012519925.1 Clostridiaceae bacterium | reverse complement strand
TTGTTTTGAATTAAAGTTTTTCACTTCAATTAGTACTCATATCTTATACTTGATGCTGAAATGGCATTTTAAAAAAAATCTTAAAATTAGGTTTAGTGTAAAATATATTTTCATGCGTTTACCGTGTAATTTACACGAATCTAATTGCTTTATTCGCTGATGCGATATATAATATATACAATATTTATTTGGCAAAGGATAGTTTTAATGGATTATATGACAGCGAAAGAAGCAGCGGAAAAATGGGCGATCACTCCACGCCGGGTGCAGGTGCTCTGCGCACAGGGCAAGATACCGGGCGCTGTACGGTTTGGGGTTACTTGGGCAATACCTAAGGATGCGGTGAAACCTAAGGATGGGAGAATAAAAGAACAGATCGAACTCATGTGAGTAAGATTAGATTATGCGGAAAGAGCGGGAAGTTTTTATGAAAAAAGTTGCTATAAAATTAGAGAATTGCTACGGCATTAAAAAATTTGAAAAAGAATTTGATTTTAGTGATAAAGCTGCATTTATTATTTATGCATCTAATGGTTCTATGAAAACTTCTTTTACTAAGACTTTGAAAGATATTAGTAAAGGGGAATCCCCTAAGGAAGAAGTATTTGGTAGAGAATCTACATACACAATAGAAAACGAAAATAGTGAAGCTATTAAGCCTGAAGAAATATTTGTTATAGAATCCTATGATGCAGACTTCTATTCAAAAAGAATGTCTAACCTACTGATGAATAAAAGCCTGCAAGAAAAATATAATTTGGTAACTCAAGATATATTAGATAGAAAAAATGAATTTTTAGCATCTATGAAAGCTATTGTTGGTAATAAAGTCTCTGTAGAAGAAGAATGTTTACAGGCCTTTAACTCGTCGAATTTTCTTGAAGCACTGGCAAAGTTGATAGATAGCGATATCCTCACAATGGAAGATAGTGGTTTGGATTTTTCGAAAATTGATTACTTTTCTCTATTTGACCCAAAAATTGAGGCGTTTGTTAAAGATGATAAAAATTATAGATTATTGGCAGAATACGGTAGCCAGTATGACACTCTCGTTGAAAATTCTACGTTTCTTAAAAAAGGTACATTTAGCCAATATAATGCAACCACAGTAAATAGTACTCTCGATGATAATGGATTCTTTAAAGCGGGACATGAAATTTTGCTGCAAGATGGTGTCCATATAAAATCATCTGATGATTTTGAAAAAATGTTGCAGGAAGAAAAAAAGAAAATTTTATCTGATCCCAAGTTATTGAAACGCTTTGATCAAATCGATAAGAAATTATCCGCAAATGCATCTTTAAGAAATTTTAGAATTATTATTGAAACTTACCCCGAACTCATTACCAAACTGGTATCATATGAGTCCTTTAAGCGTAAATCATGGATAGGTATTTTGAAGAATCAAGTATCTGAGGTTTCAATCTTAGTTGAGCTATATAAAAAAGCGCAAGAAGAAATTAAGAAAATTCAGGACGAAGCTCAAAAAGAAAGTGCAAGATGGCGTCAAGTAGTTGACATATTTTCAAACAGATTTTTTGTTCCGTTTATTGTTGAAATTAGTAATCAAGAAGATGTGGTTTTGAAAAACTCTGTTCCCACCTTATCTTTCAGATATAAAGAACGTGATGAAGAAAAAGAAATAGACCGTTCTAAACTAAACACAATTTTAAGTGGTGGTGAAAGAAGAGCGTTGTATCTTCTTAATATTATTTTTGAAATGGAGGCTTTGAAAGAAGATAATAAAAAAATGCTTATTGTTGCTGATGACATTGCTGAATCATTCGATTATAAAAATAAGTATGCAATTATTGAATACCTAATGGAACATTATTCTTGCGGCTTGTTCAATCTCATTATATTAACACATAACTTTGATTTTTACCGGACAGTTGGATCACGGATGTTAAACTCTAATCGTAAGCATTGCGTAATGGCAATAAAAAACGAAGAAGAAATACTGGTCAAAGATGGACAATACTTAAAAAACGTATTTACATCATGGAAAGAGCGTTTCGAAAAAAATGATACTATATTAATAGCTTCTATTCCTTTTATACGTAATATTGTAGAGTACATTGATTCGGAAGAGGCTCCTAATTATCTCCTTTTAACCAAGTTATTGCATATGATTAATTATTCTGATGGCAAGACAACCAAAGATATATCTTTGGAAGATCTTGAAAAAGTTATTAATGATGTTTGGAAAACAAATAAGAGTATATCTACAAACAGAAAAGATAAGACTGTTTATAATCTAATTATAGATGTTGCCGACAAGATTTCGTCAAGTCCAGAGGTGGATGAAATTGCTTTAGAAAATAAAATTGCACTTTCAATGGCAATTAGGTTAATCGCTGAAGAGTTCATGATTCAGCAAATTACTGATGATTGTGGGACTGACGAACAGATAAAAGAAATAGACTCTAATCAAACAGGCAAGCTACTTTCTCTTTATAAGCAATGTGCTGGAACTAATAAAGCTATGTTGCCAATTTTAGAGGAAGTTAGTCTAATGACGGCTGAAAATATCCACTTGAATTCTTTTATGTATGAACCTCTAATAGATGTTTCTATTTTACAGTTGAAAAAATTATATAGAGTATTAGCGCCATTACGTTCAGAAGCTGAAATTTAAAAGTTCTTGGCACTAACAAGGTGCATCTATTTTGACCTAATGACACAAGAAAAACCATCGTAGATTCGATGGTTTTTTATTACGCTCCTTAGAATGAAAGGAGCAAAAACGAAGGGATTCGATACCCCTTAATTTTTATTAAACTTCCTGATGTGATTCCTCTAAGGATTACGATTAGCAGTTTTGTTTTGGAATCACCTTGTTTAGTACTTCTCCTATACTGTCATGCAAAATAAGGTTTGCCTTGCCATCGTAAGGTGTCTGGGATTTGTTTATAAGAACAAGTTTTTTACCTTTATAGTATGAAACCAGCCCTGATGCAGGGTAGACTGATAGCGACGTACCTCCCACAATAAGAACATCTGCCTTTGAAATATATTGAGTCGCGTCTTCTAAAACATCTGTATCAAGTGCTTCTTGATATAGTACTACATCAGGTTTCACAATTCCACTACATATATCACATTTAGGAACTTGGCTTGATTCTAGAACAAAGCTTAAATCAAAGTATTTGTGACATTTCATACAGTAATTTCTGAGTACTGAACCATGTAGTTCTAAGACTGTCTTACTACCTGCCAATTGGTGTAAGCCATCTATATTCTGCGTTATTACAGCCTTAAGTTTTCCCATCTCTTCAAGTTTTGCAAGGGCGATATGAGCATTATTCGGCTTTGAATTAATATATACCATTTTAGTTTTGTAAAACTCATAAAATTTGTCGGTATGCTCTGTAAAAAAAGAACGGGAAAGTATTTCTTCTGGCGAATATGCACTCTTAGTACTCTCATTATAGAGTCCGTTAGCACTCCTAAAGTCTGGAATCCCACTTTCAGTAGACACCCCTGCTCCACCAAAAAATACAATATTATCAGTATGTTCAATAATTTCCTTTAATTTTTCAATACTCAACAAAATCACCTCAATTACTCTTTAATAAAGTACCATTGAATTATTTTGTAACATAATAGGCCAGTACACTTTGTAGTTGGTAAATATCCAACCTTTT
>JAAYPF010000121.1 GCA_012519925.1 Clostridiaceae bacterium | reverse complement strand
TTCTTGGTTAAACATATATGCACCATTCCTTCTATTTCATTATGTGCATATATTATATAACATTTTGTACTTCCATAAAAGTTGTATTTTTACATATCATTTACCCACACAAAATAGCGAAGCACCAGTCTTAATTAATTTTAGCATAACATATAATTTTGAATTATTTTGATAAATATCACATATATGCCTAACTCCCAGGTGTTTCTCTTTTTTGTCTCAATATGGACACCTAGAAAGTGACATGATAAAATAATAGCACAAAAATACCAATACAGTATTATCCTAGTAAGAAAAGGAGGTCACAATGTCATACAAGGTCACAATCTCAGGTGGAACAGTATTAGAAAAATGTATAGAACATGTAACTTTTAATGTAGATACACCAAATGACTACAATTCAAACATAAGAAATTCCATGATAATCACAGGACAAATCGATACAGAAGAATCAACTGTATGTCTTTATGAATGGGCTTTAATCCCTGCAACTAATTCAGACTGTTATAAGGAAATTACAGTTGAAAAGTATCAAAAAGAATTATTGGTCAGAAAAGTTACTTTTTCTAAAGCCTTTGTAATTGATTACTCAGAAAACTACTCAAATCATGCTGGCACTGGGACATTTACTCTTTATATAAGGCAAATTGTCGGAAAAGAAATTGAATGCATTGGTTCCTGCGGAAGTCCTCCACTCACTTCGTTCGCTACAGAACAAACAGCCCAACAAGTAAGTAATGCAGTTTCAAAAACTATCGAATATGGAGAAGAGACAACTGATACAGAACAACAGCCAAAGCAACCAATAGCAAATGTTTTGAATCTTGGTACAAAGAAATCTAGTATGAGTTTTACCGATAGGATTGCAAAACAAAAGGAAATGCCTGATAATAGTATTATACCTCCTGCTTTCAAACAAACTGAGTTTGCCAGTTCATACGAATCAAGAATTGGTCAGACACCAAGGGAAAAAAATCCCATAGTCGGCTTTGAAGGAATTAGAGGAGAATCTCTATGTACGCTTAAACCACCACCAGATACAGAAATAAAAAAAATACTGGATGAATCGGGTATAGATGGCATAGAGTATAGAAATGCAGTTCCAGATTTTTCACCAGTTGCAAAGGCTCAATTTGAAATTGATTATATGCTTGGCGGTATTGGTGGAAATGGAGGAAAAGCCAGATTAAATAATTTTGCTCAAGCAGACGAAAAATTGGCTAACCAACTTAATGAATCTCCAGAATTAGCACACAAGTTTGGAGTGAAATCTGGAAAAATTACAGCAAAGGACATACAAATTTATCGAGATAAAAATGAATTAACTTGGCATGAAGTAAATGACTGCAAAACAATACAACTTGTACCGTCAAAAATTAACAGTACATTTGGGCATCTTGGTGGAGTGGGTGAAATAAATGCAGGTGCTTTCGAATATGGTGGATTTGCTTACAAAGCATAAAAAGGAGAGTTTAAATGAAAATTAATGATAAAGTTTTTGGAGAACTTGAATATAATTATACATGGTCTAAAGACACTACTATTAAGTTTTTGGGAAAAGAAGTTAAGATAGCGTTAATGGTTAAAGGTAATGAGGATGGTAAATTTGAGGATGAACAGTACACCTCTTATAATTCTCTCGTACAAAATTGGGAACAGGTTCAATATGATATTTTACAGCCAATTTTAGATTATTACAAAGAGAAGCGTTATAAACTTGGGTATGATGAAGATGAAGAAGATGAAAATTACTCTATAATTAAAACAATTGAGGAACTTCTTGAAAAGATAATTTTTGTTGGTATTGTAATTCCATATGCAGGTTCTTTTGAAGGCCGAGATATAGGGCTAATATTCGACTGTACATGGGATAAAGAAAATGGCCTAGGACTTCGCCTTGTGGATGAAAAAATAGTTAAAGTAGGTTATCAAGATGTGGCAATCTAAACTTATAACATTTTTGTTCACTGTTTAAAAGGAAAAGTCACTTAACATAGACTTTTGTTGTTTTGTTGAAATACAAAGTAATTTAACTACATCGGACTATATAGAAGATTATAGAAAGAAAAACAAACTAACTTGGCATGAAGTAAATGACTGCAAAACCATTCAACTTGTACCATCAAAAATAAACAGTACATTTGGGCATCTTGGTGGGAACATTTAAACTGGAGGATTTGTTTGCGAAGTATAAAAAGGTGAGTTTAATGAAAATTAATGACAAAGTTTTTGGAGAACTTGAATATAATTATGGTTGGGTTAAGGACTCAACAGTTGAGTTTTATGGGAAAGAAGCCGAGATAGCCTTAATGGTTAAAGGTAATGAGGATGGTGTATTTTCTGAGAAGCAATATTCATCATATAATTTACTAATGCAAAATTGGGAACAGGTTCAACAAATCATTTTGCCAGCAATTTTGGATTATTATAAAGAAAAGAGATATGAACTTGGGTATGATGATGAAGATGATAAAAATGATGAAAATTATCCTGTAATTGAAACAACAGAGCAACTGCTTGAAAAAATAAATCTAGTTGGTATTTGTGTTTTACGTGCTAAGAGTCTTGAAGGCAGACATATCGGCCTTACATTCGACTGTACATGGGACACCGAAAATGGTCTAGGTATCCTACTTATAGATGAAAAAGTTGATGAAGTAGGTTATCAAGATGTTGCAATATAAATAAAATGTAGATATGGGGGGGCTTTGTACCCCTTTTTTTATTATTTGCATTCCCTCATCGAACCTCATTCACTTATCTATTTTTGTTTTTTGTACAAATCTTACACAATAGTACACAATTTATGTTTTTACTTTTCAACCAGTGTAACAAAACTTATCACATTCTTGTTCACTGTGTTAGTGCCGGCATAGAATGGCGGTTATTGCCAAAGTTACTGACGGAAGGTGCATTCCAACCACTTTGGCGGAAAAGAAAGGATGACTAAGTACAAAAGTCATCCAGCAAATACAAATATTAGA
>JAAYPF010000120.1 GCA_012519925.1 Clostridiaceae bacterium | reverse complement strand
TTTATTATTTATATAAATTATAACATAATTTTAAGAATAAAAAAACAGTTAAAATGCTTTTATTTTAAGCTTTTTAACTGTTTTTAATATGTATTCCATATAATTACATACATGCGTTAGCCGTGGCTCTATACTAGATACATTTGGTGTTTTTACACCACTATTACTGCAATCGCCTGATAAAACCATAGAGCCGTCAGATTTCAAGCCAATAGAAAAATATTCACCAGCTGCAATAGCTACAATATCAGTCCAATTTGTTACATCCATTTGTCCATAAGTATTCTGTCCAACTGCAACTACAGTACCATCACTTTTTAATCCCAATGTACAATTTGTACAAGTTGATATTGCAATGATATCTGTCCAATCTGATACATTTCCTTCACCATATCTGTTTAAACCTGTTGACACTACCGTCCCATCTTTTTTTAATCCAATAACAGAGGTATCTGCTGATACTGCAACAATATCTTTCCATTCTGATGTATCTATTGTTCCTGAGTAGGCATAAACATTACATTTGACAGTTCCATCTTCCTTTAAGCCAACAACATAACCTCTTCCATTTGAAACTGAGACAATATTATTCCAGCCTTCAAGCTTTTCAGTGCCGTCTTCGTAGAAAGGATAACAGGCATATACAAATCCATCATTGGTAACTGCAACAGCAGATTGAGGATAAAATGTCTGAAAGGATTTTATATTACTCCATTTAGATACTGCTTCCACAACATCAGCCATTGCACTGGTTGATCCAACCTTAGAATTTAATAATTCTTCTTTCGTAACAGTGCTTGTAGTAATTATCTTTCCATCTGTTGTCAGAGCCTCAACAGAATCTCCGCCTCTAAAAGATATAGATTTTACATTTTTCCATGATTCAGTTTTATTATATCTAGTTACATCCTTACCTTCATAAACTACTTGTACTCTGCCATCGTTTTTAATGGCCCCAACTGCCCATATACCATTACTTATATAAGAACCTTCAATTAAATAACGTAATTGCTTCGCTAAATCTTTTGAATCTTTATAATCACTCAATTTCATTAAAATAGCGATTGCTTGAGGATAACGATTCTCTTTTATGTAGTTTATTGCCTGATTATATAATTCATTTTCTGATTTTTCTTTATTATTTTCATACTTGTTAACAGGTTCTGTACTATAAAGAGCCTCTTTACTTCCTTTTGTAGAAACTTCTAATAAATCATTTTTGTTACCATTTAAATTATTTAACGAATCTTCTGGTTTAGCACACCCTGAAAATAAACTAAATATACAAAGAAAACATAAATATAAAGCCATTTTCTTAATTCTTATTCTCCACATACTTTAATTAACCTCGCTTCTTTTTAATACTACAGAGCCTTTCTTAAAAACTCGCCGCAGGACGCGGCGAACCTACGGCCAATTTCACTTAATGCATCCGCCATTTGAGACGTCGATGAATCGGACCCGCTAGGAATACCCGTGAGCGGCGTAAGCCCGGTGAATCGATGTGGGCAGGATGACCTCATGACCTTACTCCAGAGGACTTCTACGTGCTTTGCCCTTTACGCAAATGGACTTGTTATACGCCGTTATTTTGCACAACTGTTGAATTGATACATAAAATAAACCTTTGATTAACTTAAATTTTACTATTTCATATCTATCTTTAGTTCATCAAGATCAATTAAAACTTTTGCACCTTTAAGAAAATCTAAGCCTAGCAGGCCATTTATCCTTTCATCAGGATCTATTTCTCCAAAATCTATCTTAAAATCTCTCAGTTGAATATTTCCTATTGAAATCTTCTCTATTCTTTTCCTTAGTGAGCTATTTGCATATCCACCATAACCATAAGTTACAACAAGCTCTTCATTTTCTTCAATATCTATTTCTAAATCATTTAAATAGTCTGCAAGAAATATAGAATGTGCTGCACCTGTATCAACAATTACATCACTTATTAAAACTTTCTTTCCGTTATTTTCAAGCTCTACTTCTGCATATAGAAGACCATGCTTAAATGTTAAGTTAACCATTATTACACATTCCTCCTAATGCCCACATATTTAACTATTTCTATTTCTACTCTTTCGTTTTTTGTACTATAAACAAATTGATTTGGTTTCTTTTTAATAAAAGCATTCCTAGCATCTTTACCATTATCGTATACTTCAATTACTTTTATATCATCAACAACTTCTTTATCTCCAACTTTTTCAGATTCCATTATCTCAAATAAAACAAATTTTTCAGGATAATTATTTCTTACATCATTCCACTTCATATTAATCCCTCCAATTCTATATTATCAATATTATAATACCTCAACTGTCTTATTTTTCATACCACAAATAAAAAATTAAAAAAACTATTGATTTGCACCCTACTTTAACAATAATGGCGTATAACGTTTAGCATGGAAGACGTTCCAGAGCCGGACCCAATAGAAAGACCCGTGAGAGGCAGCTTGTCTGCCCGGCAATGGAATGTGGTGCGGAATGCTTCATGCTCCTTCTCCAGAGAATTTACTTCGTGCTCTTCTAGCCCGCACCTTTACTGCCATGCATTGATCTCCGACGTATCCTGACCCGTAATTCAGAAATTCCCACGGACGGGAATTCCTCACTATAGACCTAACTAGTTTCCATCTTTTATATCTGGCAATAAAATCACTTATATTTTTTGTCCCAACTCTCACGCCATGTTTGGAAATCTAAACCTGTGAATTCTTCTAATGTTCTTCCATCTATAGAATAAATATTAGCTCCAGCTTTTACCTCTTTAAAATTAATACGTGAATATCCTCCAATTATTTTATCATCGGTTTTCATTACTGTTACTGTTATGCTATCACCTTCATCAAGGTACTTATCTAAAGGATGATTTTTTTACATCTACGCAATAATAATCTACGTTTTTGCCGATAATCTTTTCAGGTTCAAAACTTTGAACACTCCATATCAATCCATTAATAAATGAACCTTTAAGGTCATCTTTTGAGATAACTTTTGAATCGATTTTCTTAATATCTGTCAACACTGTATATCCTTTTGATTGCAGATATTCAATAGGGTCTTTTTCATCAGTTATACTAATAATATCAGTTTTTTCAGCTTGTTGTGAACAAGCAGTAAAACTTATTAAAAGAAAAATACTGATTAGTATCAAAATCATCCTCGTAACTTTTTTCATCAAGCCACCCCCATATTTTTAGTAACTGTTTTTTGTATATTATGACTTTCAACCACTCCAAAGCCTTACCCTAACAAACTTTCGCCATGGATGGCGAAAAAATCAGGATATGTCGGAGATCGTCTCGCATGGACGACGTTCCAGAGTCGGACCCGCAGAGCTTTTCTTCGAAGGCGGTGCTTGTCACCCGACGATGGAATGTGGTGCGGCACGCTTCATGCTCCTTCTCCAGAGAATTTACTCCATGACCTTCTTTACCGCACCTTCACGGCCATGCATTGTTATCGGATGGATGAGGCCCCCAGAGACCAGCATGCGACACGGATGTCGCATCCTCAAATACTCTTTTTAAATCTTGAAATACACTTTATTTAATCTTACCATCTATGTATATTTCAATATTTTGATTATAGCCACCATTATCCCAATCTCCATAATCCCTTATGATTTTTGGGTAATTTGATTTCTTGGTACTCATAAGTAATTCATCAAATAACTTAAAGACAAAATCACTTCTTGGTCCAGATTTTTTATACAAACTTATCAATAATCCTTTTACATCTTGTTCTATATCATCATTACATCTTACTCCTATTGTTGCCATATCACTTTGATCTGAAAAACCACGATAAAAATCAAATAAAATAAACTGTTCATAATCATTCTCTTTGTAAAATACAAGCAAATCACCAGAACCTCTTTTATAACTATAGTATTTGTTTTCCAAATACTTCAAATCAATCTTAACTTCCATTATATCAGAAATTTTCTCTAATTCTTTACAAATCATGCAATCAATCGGTACTGAAAAAGTGTACTCAAAAAAATTCATATTGTTCCTTTCAATGATTATATTTATAGTAGTAACTAAATTTATAGCTCATTTCAGATAAATGAACCCTTTTTGCTTTCAAAGACATTCTCTAAAAACCCGTCCCATGGATGGGACGGCACGCCTCATCTTTTCGATAACGTCGCCCATGACCGACGTTCCAGAGTCGGACCCGCAGAGACTTTCTTCGTAGGCGGTGCTTGTCACCCGACGTTGGAATGTAGTGCGGCACACTTCATGCTCGCTCTACAAAGGCTTACTTCTTGAATTTCTTACCCGCACTTTTACGGTCATGGATTGTTAGCTGTAGTCGGACGCCCCGTAATTCAGAGGCGCACACGGACGTGCGCCCCTTTATAAAAGTTTCAATCTAATTCATTGTTTTCTTTTTGAAATGAACAATAGTCAAATTATCATTTATCTTATCAGTTTTTCCAGTCTTTACATACCCCATTTTTTCATATAAATGATGATTTCTTTTTAAATCATGGGGAGTTTCCAAAACCCATTCCACGGCACAACTATGTATTTTTTCAACATATTCAATTGCTTTTTGACCTATTCCAAGATTTTGATACTCTGGCAATACATAAATTGTATGCAATTTAAAATGTATATCATCTGGATTCTCATGTACATATATAGCTCCTGAGAATTTTTCATCTGCAAAAATCTTATAAAAATAATATTCAACTATGCTTTTTTGAATACTTTCTAATTTCTCATTGCATGGGTTAACATCATGATCTTGATATCTTTCTAATAAAGGCAAAAAACTTTTTTGCTGTCCTTGCAGTATTAACTCTGCATCTTCCAATTTTGCTCTTTCAAACCTGATTTCCATTGCTATTCCCCCTCGTAAGTATGTTAAATCTACAAAGTATAGCTTTAAAACCCGCGACACGATGTCGCGGCCCGCGTCCGATTGCAGCTAACGTCGCCCATCTGCGACGGCTCTGAGCGGTCTCCAGAGGGATGTCCCGCGTTAGCATGCGACTGCATCCGCGAAGAGCTGTGGGCACGCATTCTTCATGATAATCCCCCGTAGCCCTTCT
>JAAYPF010000119.1 GCA_012519925.1 Clostridiaceae bacterium | reverse complement strand
GTTGTTAAACTTGATATTTGTCTTGGTGCTACAACATAAGTGCTAAAATGAGTTACTGTAGCAGAAATTACTCCACTTTCTTCATTTACAGTTGTTGCCTGAGGAACCAATGTACCAGTTTCCTCATTATACCAATAAATCAGCAAATCCTTTATATTATATGACGCTATTTGTTCTTCACTTAACTTAAAGCCTATTTCTGCCCAATCAAACTCTGATGTAGTGCTTATATTTACCGGCTCGCCAACAAACCATATTTTGCCTTCTAACAAATCTCGGGCATTTGTTACTGTTGTTGTGCTGTTTATATCATCTTTGCTATTGATTGTCAACTCTAATTGTACACCGGTGTCAGAAATTCCGCTAATATTCTCCCTAGATAATACTTGCTGTGTCTTTCCGTCTTCTGAATTAACAGGCACTACATAAACTTTACAAAAAAGACTTGAGGTAGACAGCATATCATACATTGGCTGTGCAGAAATCATTACTGTTCCTGCTTTTTTTGCTGTTATTATTTCATTAGTCACAGTTGCTACATGAGGGTCACTTGTAGACCATTGATATGAATTTTCATATAATTCTGTTGGAATTTTATCATCTACTAGAGATATGCTCTCCAATTCTTTTAGAACCACTTCATTATATAGCAAAGTTAGAGATGCGTTACTATTAAAACTATTTACAAAGTAATAATCATCATTCTGTTCTAAGTCTTTTAGTATTTTCGCGTATTTGCCATCGCTATTAGTATTACGCTCAGTTAAGTCAGCAATATAGTTCGATGTACACTCTATACCATATACATTATTATAATTTTTTCAAGAAGCTTTAAAAAATCCGTTTAGTTTCGTTTCCAATTTCCAATCAGCACAGGTTTATTATTATTTCGTTATGTCATATCATATGTCTGTGTGACAAAGAAACCCCAAAGCTGTATTTCTACAGTCGGGGTATGTTAATAACTATAATCATTCACTTATGTCAGTTAAAGTAAATTTAGCCTTTGCTTTCTCCTTATCTACAACCCAAGAATTGTTTACCATATGGGAAATAAAATCATCTGGTAAAGGAATGCTGTAGTTCTCTAAATAGTAAATTAGTAGACTTGACCATGTCCATTCACCATCTGTTTGTGTCAAAGGAGTTATAGGTATAGTTACTTTTTTTTCGTTAAAATCATCCTTTGCAAGTCCTGGACAAGCAGCAATAGTCAATCCACTTTTGAGATATTTCACAGCATTAGCTTTAATTTCTTCTGGTGTAGTTTTTCCTATTTTCCTCAAAACACCCAACTGTTCATCAATATTTATTAGTCTAAGTTTCAATTAAATCCTCTCCCTTTTATGGCTTTAATGAATCAATTATAGTTTTTAATGCATTGGATGCATATTCGCTACAGCCACCAATTATACTTGTGATTTGGTTTCCAGGCAAAAATTTCATCCAATTGCCAGCAAATTCATATTGACTACTAATACTCGAACTAAGAGTAAGTGAACCATCATTCCAAATATATACATACTGGCTTGGTGCAATAACCTCCGCACCTAATTTATTTGCTAAATCTTGTGCTATTCCATCTGTTAATGCCCCAGCATTGCACGAAACTAATCTTATTGGGCCTCCAGAATATCCGTTATTTTTTAAGAAAGTTGCAAGTGCACGCTGGTCAACGGCTACCTCCACACCATTTTGCAAAACCCAAAATGAATTTTCTGAACCATGAACTACTACATCTGTATATCCTGATATTGGTTTTATTTTAGATGCATATGGAATTAATTTATCACCTTTACCTAATAATTCATATGATAATGCTGGACCAGCTTGTAGTTCAGCCTCAGCCACCGCCTTATCATAAGCAGCACCCATTGGCATTCTTGTAGCTGCCCATGTAACAACTGATGCATAAAACAACTCACCAAGACGATACTTTTCTGCAAAATCACTGATTTCTGTTAATGTTTGATTTATACTTTCATTAGCAGCCCTTTTATTACTCATATCAATTATAACATTCATCATTTCAGGTGTAATTGCCCACGTATGCCCCTCAATATAAGGAATATTATTTACTACATGAATTGCATCCAAGGCTATCGATGTATAGTGATCAAGCTCACCAGTTTGATAAAGCTTCAGTGCATATTGTATAGCTTTTCGTTCATCTTTTGTTAAACTAATGAATTCAACATATTTAGTATTTAAATTTAAAATCTTAGTTTTTAAAGCACTCAAGTATACGGGTATTCTTTTTTTCCATGTTTCTGCAGCTTGGTATTTTAGTTCTTCAATGATTACTGCTTGAACTGTACCTTCATCAATATATGTTGTACCACCTGGATTATACGGTACACCATTCATTGACCTCAACGCATCAAGTCTATTAAAAAACATATCGATTGTTGTAGTGTTCCTATCAAATCTAATTCCTTCATATATCAAATCTTGCTGCCAAAAAGCAAGTTCCCAATAACTTATACCGTTATTATATCTAACATATTCTTTAAACTTAAACAAGTTAGTAATTAGTTCCTGATCTGTTAGCCATACATCTGGATTATCAAATGATAAATCAAAAGCTTCCTTCGTCCCTTCAAT
>JAAYPF010000118.1 GCA_012519925.1 Clostridiaceae bacterium | reverse complement strand
CCTACCTTTCCAAGTCTATCATACTATATTGGATTAAGATTGTCCAGTTCTGTTTTGCGAAAAACATTTTTTTAAGTTCTCTACAACCATTGATATTGCTTAATCTTATTTTCATGCTTCATCTCTGTATTTTTTAATTCTATCAACTTTTACTTCCATTGTAATTACCGTATTTGCCCAAAAGAAAGGGTGTTGCAAAACTGTTTTGAAATATTGAGCTATACATTGAAACGCTTATGTATTATCATCCGCTTTGGTCTCTCTCAATAGAAGTTGAAACTGCAATGTTATTGTCATCATAATATACCCATAAATCATAGCGTTCCCAATCAGCCATGCCTTTTATCTTTGAATAAGTGTATCCTCCCGGAAAGACCCACGCTTTATCATTTTCAAACTTAACAGGACCCAGCAATTTCTCACATTCATCATATTCCATTCCAATAAGAAGCTCTTCCTTGTGGATGTTCTTAACCAATTTAAGTCTTTCATCGTCGACTCTTGCGAAAAGAATCTCATTAGAAACAAGATACACTATTAATGAAATTCCAATAACAATAAATATGCTAAAAATAAGTGTTCTTTTTTGCCTGCTCATAAAATCAGGTCTCCCTCTTTGTTCTAGCTGTGTCCAATTATTTTTAACCCCAATTATATATTACTTCTTCTCCAAAATTCAAATAGCTATATCACAGCTCTGCTGCTATCTTCCCAAAAGCTTAGCCTGAGATGGCTTAAGCGCATAATCTTTCAAGTCATCTATCCAAAACTCCTCTGGTTTTTTCACAAACTCCTCTGGACCCAGCACTTCACTTATTACATACCTATCCGGATCATATGCTTTCTTTATATTTACAAGCAAATTATCCTGACCTAACCATATCTCATACACATCTTCTTCCCTGTTTATTGGAATAATTTTATCATACTTGCACTCTAATATAACATTGCCTAAAAGATCAATTAGCCGTTGTAGGTGATTCAGAAGGACTACGCGATACCGTTGATTTAACAGCTTCACGAGAAGTAATACATAAAAGTACTGATATTATTAGTATAAGCTTTTTCATTGACTCTCTCCTTATATAGCTCCTAAATATATAAAATGCTTAAAATAAACCGACAGCAATATTTGATGCTTATTATACTAACTTCGAACTAATCCGTCCATGCTGCCACTTCTACTTTATTGGCAATTGTTAATTTTCAATTTCTTTAAATAAATTCTGCCTGTTTTGAAATAAAACACTAGTATTTGAATCAAGGTTATAGCTGCAAAAACATCATAATATAAATATGGATATTTCTGATAAAACTCAACAAAATAGAAAATCTCAGATCCTATTAATGTAAGTCCAAAAGTCATAAAATGATAACCAAGCATACTGTCAAATTCCATAGATACCTTAGTTGTTGCATATATAATACTTGATGCCAATACTATTAAAACGGGCAGAATGATATTTATCAACAGGATATTTACAAACACGATTTTAATTATCTTTACTATTATCTTTTTACTCACTTATACCACCTCTAAGTATTTATTACACTTATATTTTATATCAACTTAATATTAGTGATAATATACCAGAGGTCATATTTGTGAGTGACTAAAGTCATTAAATTGTTTTATTTGCAAGGACTATAAGTTATAATTTTTGAAATGGAAACTTCAGAATAGTCTAATGCAGACCTTACAATAAAACGTACATGATACAACAACATTTGAGTGGCTTCATCTGAAATAATTACTTGATAGTTTTTATTTACGCTTTCCACCTAATACCTCTTTAACAACATCTTTCATCATATTAGATACTTCATCAATTGAATAACCTGATTTCCCGTTCGCCCTGCTTTCCTCTGCTGCAATCAAGTTTTCTCTTAGTTGAAGCATACTTTCCCTTCTTGCAAAGGTCTCAATATCCATTACTACAAGATCACCTTCTCCATTCTTAGTGAGGTAAACAGGTTCTCCTGAACGCTTACACAAATCAGAAATCTCATTGTAGTTTTTTCGTATTGCCGCAGATGGCTTAATAATCATGTATAACGCCTCTCCTGATAGAAATATTGTATACTTATCAATTTCACTTAACTTAAGGCACAAAATTCAATTTTTTAGATTTATTGCTCTACAGGAAACTTATTGATTATTCCCAAAAGTCGGCTTCTCATATAAGCAAAGTCAAGTGCATTTACGTTTTTATCTCCATTAACATCTCCTGTTGTTTTCCAATCACTGTTTGTAAAATCATTAGTAATACCCAGCAAATACATTCTGACAGCGGCAAAATCAATCGCATTAAAATTGCCGTCACCGCTAACATCTCCATAAACAATCTTTGAAGGAGATGTCATACTTAGCATTGTTTTTGCAAAATCAGCTCCCATATCCAGCAAGCCTTGTGTTTTATAATGCGTGCCATCAGTATCAAGAT
>JAAYPF010000117.1 GCA_012519925.1 Clostridiaceae bacterium | reverse complement strand
TACTACTTCCTCGGGCTATGCTAAACAGATATAGCATAAAACAATTAATATCAAACTTTTATGCTGCGGGATTAAAACCTTTATGAGAATTTTACCCATAATATGTAGTCAGGGGGGTCAAATTTTTGTTGACAAACGCACTTAAAACGGCATACTAACCTTTTTGTGTTTTATTTTTTATCGCGTACACCATCATTTTATAATATTATAAAAACAGGTACAATATTATTTTTATAATTTTTCCACAAGTATTTAATATTTGTTTATAATTTATTGTACAGATATCAAAATTCGCAATATATAAGGATAGATATTATATAACTTAAGTAAAGTTACCATTACCTAAGTCATATCTACTAAATCGGCTTTAGTATCTTCTGCTATCTTCCCGTAGCCTTTTGCACAAATAAACATCAAATAAACATCATCTCATACCTTTACCCCAAAATTCCGCACAAATCAAAAAACGCCTATCCCTACGGATAAGCGTGATTAATCTTGGTTGCGGGGAGCGGATTTGAACCACTGACCTTCGGGTTATGAGAAAGCAGAAACGAATTATGTAAATTGTTGTGATTTTTAATGAATTCCCGAGGCCCTTAGTAACTTACGGTAATTTTCGCTATTCCCTTGTTGAATCTTAATGTATCTTAAGGTTATTTTGAGTTGCTAATTGTAGGAATAAACATCAAATAAACATCGCTAAACATCAATTCTTAAATAAAATGCAGAAAAAAAACACCCGACATAATGCGAGTGAATTTTTAATCAAACTATTATATGTATAGAAAATCTTATCTATGCCCCATACTATAAGCAGAAATAATATCACCCGTCAATGAATCTAATACAATGATAGTTTCTACATTATCGGGAATCACATCAATTTTCATATCACTATCCCTTCTAAAACCACCACCCGTTGTTTTTAGTGCACCTTTTCCTTTTATTACCCAGACAGGCCTTTCGACAATATTTTGAGCCAAATTATTATAAAGCAAAAACTCACAAGTCAATTCCTTAAAATTCATGCTTTCAGGGAATTCCTTAGCAGCCTTTTTTATAGCATCATCTTTAGAAATTTCTGCTTTTTCATCCGAAACTTTTTTAAAGAACATTCCAGTATTTTTCATAGTATTACTAATTTTTTCATCTTCACTTGTAATAGCTTCATTAGGAACTAAGTCTTTAAAATTTTTGTATTGTTCTGCACTTGTGACAGTTTGCATACCTCCTTGTGCACTTATAAATACTAAAGCTCCAATTAAAACACAAATACAAACAACAACTGAAATAGTAATTTTTATTCTGCTCTTTCCATTAAGATTATTCATACAAACACCACCTTTTTAATATCTTGTATCCCACTGTTCAAACGTTGTATCCCCTACATCGGCATTATTTGATTGTGTGGATAGGGAATTGTGTGTATATGTTAAGCTAGCATTTGACCATACTCCACTGGAATTCTTGACTTTCAAATATCCCATGGTTATCGGATCACTTACACTTCCTGGATTTTGGTCGCTTGTGTTATACGTTTCACCAAAAAATTGAGCTTCAACTGCTGTCCATGGTATGTCTAAAGTTGAAATTGTAGAAACATTATTTCCATTCACATACACGTACCAATTGCTACCTGACTTGTTAATTTCATAAGAATGAGTACCTGTCGATGCTGTGGAAGCATATCCCCAACCATAACCTTCAGAACTACTCCACTCAAAAAAATGATAGTTACTTGTTTGATAATAACGTCTTCCCCACCCAGCTTGTAGATAATCAGTGCTTCCGCTTCCCGCAAGCATAATCTATGCACATACATCACCATTACTAGATACATATACTGGATCACACTCAATATTACCTTTTACACCATAATAATATCCACCATCTTTTAAACCACCATTAAAGTAGTTACCTGCAAAAACAACATTCGATAATATCATTGTGAATAACACCACAATAACTGTACTAAAGTATAGTCTAATTTTAAAAGAATTCACTCTTACTCAACTCCCTTCATCTAAAAATATTCTTGAACAACTGAAGACAAAAACAGCTTAAACAAAAAAGCGATATGATATTAATGGTAACTAATACATCAATAACACCTCTTCTATGTTTAGTATTGCCTATCAAATATTAGCACGTATATATATAATTATACATTTTATAACATCTTTGTCAACATGTTATCTTTTTTGAGTTTCCCCATTTTTCAATATATTTTAATATAAGACTAAGTATATATAGTCACTTACAATATTGTTGTGCTTGATAGTCCAGTTTGGCTGTGGTCTGTTAGTGCCGGCATAGAATGGCGGTTATTGCCAAAGTTACTGACGGAAGGTGCATTCCAACCACTTTGGCGGAAAAGAAAGGATGACTAAGTACAAAAGTCATCCATCAAATACAAATATTAGAAGTTTATGATGCCAGCTAATGCTCTAAGAGCAAAAGCCACAGTAGTGCCGTCAACGGAATTATCTATAGCTTCGATAAGGTTTTCTGTATTGTA
>JAAYPF010000116.1 GCA_012519925.1 Clostridiaceae bacterium | reverse complement strand
TTGGACTAAGAAAAGGACAAAATGTTCAAGGGGGTTAATGCCCGTACTTGAATGTCCCATTTGTTCATGCTTAACATATGAATGTGTGGATTAAAAAAGTCCGCCCGATAGGGCGATAAGTTCATACAGGGTTTTGGAAATTATGAAAAGGTCTATTCTGAAAAACCAAAAAAAGAAGTGCATTATTTTAGAATGTGGAATGACTTCAAAGTGAATTTTCTACCTCATTCTCTTACCTTTCTGCTTCTTTTCTTTGGAACTTATACGGTTATACTAACCAAACAATACTTGAAGGCAGGAGAAGTGAACGAAAAAATATATTTTGGTACGTTTCTGATTATAATGATTATTGGATGCATCCAATTTGTTGTTCCTATAATATGCGACGGCGAAGCGGATTTGAGCAAGCATTTGTTTTTATTTAATGTTTGTTTTGACATTATGTTTATTTATATGAGCGTTTGGTTTATTGAGTGGATGTTTAAAGCGTTTAAAGGAAGGAGTTGGAGAAGGGTTTAACATCTCTAAATATATAATTCCTTTAAAAGTTTGTTTTGCAGCATTAGCTGTTATATGTTATACTATTTTTCAAAAAAGAGTGAAGGTGGGGGATTAATATGTTAAAAAAAGTTTTAATTACACTACTGTTTATGACAATTTTGATATCCTTTGCAGGCTGCAGTAAAAGTACAAGCCTGGGAAGTAGTGCTTCATCTGACACCGATCAGTTTGCACCTCCTGCAAAGGGGGAGACCATTGCAATTATGAAGACAAGCATGGGAGATATAAAGATTAAATTCTTTCCTAATGAAGCACCAAAAGCTGTTGAGAATTTTACTAGTCATGCTCAGAATGGGTATTATGACAATTTGATTTTTCATAGGGTTATTAAGGATTTTATGATACAGGGAGGAGACCCTACAGGAACAGGCAGGGGTGGAGAGAGTATATGGAACAAACCTTTTGAAGACGAGTTTAGTGAGAATGTTCGTAATTATAGAGGAGCTCTTTCTATGGCGAACAGTGGAGCTAATACCAATGGTAGCCAGTTCTTTATTGTTCAGGCTCCAGCAAAGACAATTACAAATGAATTGATAAATAATATGAAATCCAATAAATTTAAAGAAGATGTTATTGATAAATATAAGGAAATTGGAGGAACACCATGGCTTGATAACAGGCATACGGTATTCGGCCAGATTTATGAAGGAATGGATGTTGTGGATAAAATTGCAGCAGTTGAGGTTGGTCAGTCGGATAAGCCACTTAATGAGGTAAGAATATTAAATATTGAAATAACTACAGCACCTTAGAAATGAAGGATATAAATAGAAAACTCAAGGGTTTTGCCCTTGAGTTTTCTATTTGGTTTGATTACGCTCCTTGAAATGAAATGAGCAAAAACGAAGGGGTTCGATACCCCTTCGTTTTTATTAAAACAAGACAAATTATATAGGGAAAACTGCACTAAACACCCTGTGATTTTTCTTTGTTCTAGTAGTTTAAAGATTTGAGGAAGAATTCTGCATCCAAGTTTCTTCTATAATATTGGCTTTGTTTGAAGCAGATGGAGGATCAATAACTTCATTTTTATTACATGTTCCAATATTTGGTTGGTTTGACGCTGTGTTAGAAGATGCCTGTTCGTTTTTCCATCGGTTGTTTATATAAGATATTGCAAAGGTGATTAGTGCAAGAATGAACATCGCTAGTATTTTATAAATCATTTCTGAATCAGATAGATCATAGAATATGGTCTTAACAGCTACAACAACTAAAACCACAGACCCGAACCATCTGAAAAAGGATTGTTTACTATAAGCACCCCATAAGAAAAGCAGTAGTGCGTAAATTCCCCAGGTAACAGATAGGGTTAACCACAAGTCGAAGGAATTAATGCTATATTCTTTCCAAAGATTGTCGATTTGGAAAGTAAGCAGTCCACCAACTATAAGGTGACTTACAACTGAAAAGGCACTAGATACGAATTTTCTGTCACTTTCCAAAGGATCTTTACTGGCAAAATCAAACTTAACATTAAGAGAGAAATAGAAACCTAATACAGCAAGTGTTACCCATGCCATTCCTGACCAATTCAGTATAGGTATAAAGGTGTTAAACCATTCGCCAATGGGCGTAAACCAGGTTACTCCATACCAATATGTTCCTATAAAAATCCAAATAATCGCTGCTGAAAGCTTCAAATAGTCTTTTTCTTTTATTTGTCCGAGTATGAGAACTATTGCTGCAATAAATGCCCACATGAAAACAGTTATTATTGGTTTGAAAGCAGAACCGGCACCGATTTCAGAAGCAGAAAGTATTATAAGAATCATACTTGCTACAAAATTAGCAACAACAGGGAAGGAATTCTTTTTAGTTATTGAATAGGTTATAGCTGCAGCTGTTAAATAAACTAATCCCATTGCTCCAAGTATTATTGAAAAGCTTATTATATCGTGCATTATTCCATAAGCCCATAGTCCGAATATGGCACCGTTGGCAATTCCAAGATAGAGGTTAAGGCCATCAAAGTTTTTCTTTTCTTTCCAAGAAGATACCAAAAACCCGACAATGTAGAATATGAATGCACTTACAGCGTACGTAAAAGGTGCAACTTTGATTTCTGGTTCAAAGTAGAAATAGTATACACTAAATAGTGTCCATGTACCTATGAAAGGAATTAACCTGAGTTCAAGCCATCCTTTACTTACACTTACAAAAAAGAATATTGAGTTTATTACAAGTAGATAGAGAAACAAGGTAAAGACCTGATCTCCTTGTGATTTCATTACTATAGGTGATATGAGGGCACCTAAAATGGAAAGGTTCATAAGAATGCGGAAATTGAACTTAAAGGAGTATACCGCAAGGGCAAGAGTGACTACTGTCATAGCCAAAAATACCGTCATAGGTGTCCAGAGACTATAGTAAATGCCTGCAAAAGAGAAGGTGGTGTAGAGCAATGCAACCCCGAGTCCATTTAGTATTTCGCTCAGTATACTATTACCCTTTTGTTCCATAGTAATGCCAAAGATAATGAGAGCCGATGCTGCCATTATTCCAATTCCAATTTTTAACTCATCCGATATCCAGCCGTTGTCAACTGCATATTTGAATGAATAGGAGAAAGCCATGAATGTAAAAATTGCACCTAAAAGTGTTATCCAATGCTTTCTAAGTAAATCTTTCATTTAAACCATCCCTTCCAAAAAAATATTGCGATATTTTTCATACTGGCAATATTGTTGTTTGATTTCATAATCTAATATTACTTCAATTGAAAGTTTGATTGTAGATATCGCAAGTCATGATACAATAATCGATGGTCATGTTTTTTTTAAGGGAAGGTGACTTAGGTCATACTAAATTATTTTTAACTGCAAATACTGCAAGTTGCGTACGGTCTTTCAAACTGAGTTTTTTCAATATGCTTGTAATGATGTTTTTTACACTTCCTTCGGTAATAAAGATTTCTGCAGCTATCTCCTTGTTGCTTTTTCCGTCGACAATAAGTTCGATGATACTAAGTTCTCTTTCGGTAAGGTTTAGATTTAGCTTAGCCTCTTGTTTATGATTGTTAGTGTCGTTGTTATGATCAATTTGCTTTGCAAAGGTGTCCATAGCAGTATGGTGCATTATGCTAAAAACTTTTGCAACACTTTTGATTGCAAGTATTAATTCGTCAGGTTTTACATCCTTTAAAACATATCCGTCGGCACCATTCTTTATAGCCTTTGATATGTTTTCGTCATCGTTAAAGGTAGTTAGAATTATAACTTTTATGGATCTAAATTGAGATTTTATTAGCTGCGTGCCTTCAACACCATTGCATACGGGCATCATTATATCCATTAGCACAACATCAGGGATAAGCTCTTTGCAAAGTTTAAGAGCCTCTTTACCGTTGCTTGCAAGACCGACGACATTTATTTCTAGATCCTGTTCAACTATAAACTTGAGACTTTCACGAAGTATAACCTGATCGTCAACAATTAAAACTTTTATCATTTAAAATTATCATTCCTTTCTATAAAACTTCCTGATTTTTAATGGGTATTTCAAGCCTGATATTAAATCCGCTTTCGCCGTCCGATCCAAAAACAATATTTCCATCTAGATCTTTTACTCTCTGTTCCATGCCTGAAAGTCCGAAGCCTTTTTTTATATTAGGGCTTCCGCAACCATCATCAAATATAAAAATCTTAATTTTATTGTCATTAAGCTTTAATATAATATTAACATGTTTTGCTTTTCCATGGCGAAGTGAATTTGTAAGTGCTTCCTGACATACTCGAAATATTACCTTTGAATAGTTCGCAGATACAAAAGAACTAAAACCTTCATATGTGAAGTCTATATCCATACCCGAAGGTTTGAAGTCGTCAATCATAGTTTTGATTGAAGTTATTATATCTTCATTTTTGAGTTTTTCAGGGTCAAGGCCTTTAATGGATCTTCGTAGCTCTCTAAGACCATCTCTCGAAGCTTTAAGTGCTTCGGAAAGCTTCTCTTCAGCCTTTTCGGGATTTTGCTTACACATTATGCTGCTTACTTCGAGAAGTGATATCAAAAGGGTCATTGTGTGACCTAGAGTATCGTGGACATCTCTTGCAAAACGGTTTCGTTCTTTTATTATGGCAAGTTCTTCTACTGTTTCTGCGTATTCGGCAAGCTGTTCATTCATTGCAGACAGTTCGGCGTTTTTCTCATTAACTTCGTCTAGCAAGTTTTTATACTCAGTGATGTCATAAAATATGATTATTCTTCCAAGATACTCATTTTTACTGCCGAAAAGGGGCTGTATATTTACACGAAAGCATCTTTTTGTGGGGTTAAGGACAGTTAATTCTCCAGAAGTATTAGCGGTCTTTTCGTATTTAATAGAGTTTATAAGTTTTTCGGTTTCTGGAGTGTATAAAATATCATTTTTAAGTGACCGGATAAGCTTATTTATATTGTCATATACTTTAACCTGATTGTTTTTTGCAAAATAATCTTCAAAGGATTTGTTGTAGTTGTCGATATTATTGAGACTGTCTATAACAACTATAGATTCGTTCAGGTTATGAACAATTCTTCTAAAAGCAATAGGAACAATATTCATAAACCTGTACTTAAAAGTAGCTATTGCGAAGAAAAGAAGTGTGAGAGAAAAACTTAAAGGCGTAATATCATAGCGGTTGCTCAATAGGTTTAGGTCAAAGATTCGATTTGTAAGATATGCAATATTAGCTACAAAGGGAATAATGGATGCAATAAAAAGGAGAATGGATCGATTCCTTGCATATCCTAAATTTTTCACAGAAGACTTTATTAAAATAACCGCTCCTGTTATCATGTAAAGGTAAGATATAGCAACATGTAACCAGAACAAAGGACCAAAAACAACTTCATTATATTTAAACGAACTAAAAAATAAATGATGAAAGTTATTTGTAATTAATGTACAATACATTAGAGTGGGTGGAATAAACAACAACATAATTAGCCGCTTTTTTACCAAAAGCCTGCTATAGGTATAGTTAAGACAAAACAACAACCATGCAAGAGAAACAAATATAATTGCCGTATATTCATATATCATAGATAATTTCAAAGTAGTGTTGTTTTGTGAGAATACCACTAAAATTTGACCTGTAGACCATACAAAAATAAGAGCCTGACACCATAAATAACTTAGGAGCAAATGTGTTTTTTTACTTCTAAGAAGGAAAAATATTATCATTGATAATGATAATACAACAGAAATTGACTGAAGAACGATAAAAGTATCTAAAAATGGTTTCATTACAATCTCTCCGAGGTAGTAGGATTTTATTTTTATTCTAACATACTGCTATGAAAGCTGCAATCATAGTGTTAATTTCTTCAGGGACAAATAGTGATATAAAAATAAGCAAAAATGTGTTAGGGGGGCAAAACGAAAATGCAAGTTTTGAAGTTAAAAAAATCTTTTAACTACAAAAAAAATTGTGGCAATTATTTAAAAAGCGTGATATAATGAGTGTTATAAGAAAGAATCTATTTTTTAGGAGGAGATATAAATGAAAGATCAATTAATAATACCTTCAAATTATGATCCGATTTTATCAGTAAGACTGACTGAACAAGCAATAAAGAAGATTAAAGATAATTTTGAGAAAGAGCTCGCAAAAGCATTAAACTTAACTCGTGTTTCCGCTCCACTTTTTGTAAAGCCAGATACTGGTATGAATGACAACCTTAATGGCGTAGAAAGGCCGGTATCATTTGATGTGAAAGGAATTGGAGGAGATACTGTAGAAGTTGTACACTCTCTAGCTAAATGGAAGCGCATGGCACTTGGAAAATATGAATTCCAAGAGGGAGAAGGCTTATATACAGATATGAATGCCATTAGAAGGGATGAAGATCTAGACAATATTCACTCTATATATGTTGATCAGTGGGACTGGGAATGTGTACTTAAAAAGGAAGATAGAAAAACTGATACATTAAAGAATATAGTTAGAAAAATTTATGGAGTAGTTAAACAAACAGAAGAGTTTGTTTCTAGAGAATATCCAAGCATTCCGAAAATTTTACCGGAGGATATATTTTTTATAACTACTCAAGAACTCGAAGATATGTATCCGTCACTTTCCCCGAAGGAAAGAGAAGACATGATCGCGAAGGATAAGAAGGCTGTATTTGTTATGAAAATAGGTGGAATTCTTAAATCGGGCATCAAGCATGATGGAAGAGCTCCAGACTACGATGATTGGGAGCTTAACGGTGATTTGATTTTGTGGTATCCTATTTTAAATAGAGCTTTTGAGATTTCATCTATGGGTATAAGGGTGGATGAAGATTCTCTTATAAAACAGCTTAAAGAAGCGGGATGTGAAGACCGTAAAAACCTTAAGTTCCACAAGGATTTGCTGGAAAAAAGGTTGCCTTATACTATCGGAGGCGGTATTGGACAATCAAGAATGTGTATGTATTTCTTGAAGAAAGCTCACATTGGAGAAGTTCAAGCTTCCATTTGGTCCGATGAAATGATAGAGACTTGTGAAAAGGCAAATATTATTTTGTTATAATAAGCCGGTTTTAGTTTTAAAATACCCTGCTAAAACAGTATTTAGAAAATATAAGTTATAAAAAACTGAATAAATTAGAATAATAATAGTGGCATTTCGTAAAATTTCGTGTACAATATTTAATAGTACTTTAGTTATTGTACTATCAATTCATAAGTACACCATTGCGTGAGAAACATAATTAATAAATAATCTCACGGAATAAAGAATAATTTTATGATGCCATTTTCTTCTTGATTGCATCAAAGAAAAATATCAATAAACAAAGGGGTTAATAGGTTTGAAAAGTATAACGATCAAAAACTTGTATAGACAATCGAGTGATTATATCAACAACGAAATAACTGTTGAAGGTTGGGTAAAAACCATAAGGGATTCGAAAACCTTTGGCTTTATTGAGATTAATGATGGATCTTTTTTTAAGAATCTTCAGATTGTTTTTGAAGAACAAAACATTTCTAACTTTAAAGAGATTTCTAAAACACCAGTTGGCTCGGCCATAATTGTTCAGGGAACTCTCATTGAAACACCAAATGCGAAGCAACCTTTTGAGCTTAAGGCAAGCAAAATTGAAATTGAAGGAAAGTCTACACCAGATTATCCGCTACAGAAAAAAAGACACACTTTTGAGTATTTGAGAACTATAGCTCATTTGAGACCGAGGACTAATACCTTTTCAGCAGTGTTTAGAATTAGATCGCTTGCGGCTTATGCTATACATAAGTTCTTTCAGGAGAGAGGATTTGTATATGTCCATACTCCAATTATAACAGGAAGTGATGCCGAGGGTGCAGGTCAAATGTTTAGGGTTACAACCCTTGATATGAACAATCCGCCGAAAAATAAAGAAGGAGCTGTAGATTATAGCGAGGATTTTTTCGGAAAGGAGACAAACCTTACAGTTAGTGGACAGCTTGAAGGTGAGACTTATTGTATGGCTTTTAGAAATATTTATACTTTTGGACCGACTTTTAGAGCAGAGAACTCGAATACTGCAAGACACGCTGCAGAGTTTTGGATGGTAGAGCCGGAAATAGCTTTTGCAGATCTAGCAGATGATATGGAACTTGCAGAGGACATGCTCAAGTTTATAATAAGCTATTGTATGGAAAATGCACCGGAAGAAATGGAGTTTTTCAATAGTTTTGTTGATAAGACCTTGTTTGAAAGGCTAAATAATATTGTAAACTCTAAATTTGCACATATAACATATACTGAGGCAATTGAACTGCTTATAAAAGAAAAGGATAAGTTTGAGTATCCTGTTGAGTGGGGAACTGACCTTCAGACAGAACATGAAAGATACCTCACTGAACAGATTTTCAAAAAGCCTGTATTTGTAACTGATTATCCTAAGGATATAAAGGCTTTTTATATGAGAATGAATGAGGACAACAAGACGGTTGCGGCTATGGATCTTTTGGTGCCAGGTGTAGGTGAAATAATAGGAGGAAGCCAAAGAGAGGAAAGGCTTGACTATCTTGAAAAGAGGATCGCTGAACTTGGACTTAATAAGGACGAATATTGGTGGTATTTAGATCTTAGGAAATATGGAGGAACAAAGCATGCAGGTTTTGGGCTAGGTTTCGAAAGGGCCATAATGTATATTACTGGCATGTCCAACATAAGAGATGTTATTTCCTTCCCAAGGACTGTTAATTGTGCAGAGTTTTAGTAAATGATAACTTTTAAGTAAATTTTTATTATAAAGGATCTGGATTATTCAAAAATTCAGATCCTTTTTGGAATTCTTCTTTAAGGCAAAGTGAAGGCTATATTTATTTAAGCATAGAGATTTGATAAATACTGGAATATGCAAAAACTTACATTGAGAAGTTACATTAAAATTTTGTTTGTATGCAAAGATAAACTATGTAGATAAATGATTTAATATGAAAAAAGTCGAATTTAGCAAATAACGAACAGATTTCGACTTTGTGATTTGCAATAAATGATGATATAAATTATATTGGTGCATTAGTTTTATAGTTTTGTAAATATGTAAAATGTTAAAAGTAGCTTATATACAATCTGTTATACATCAAAATTTTGGTGTATTTGGGTATTAATACATTGTTTTATGAATCTAAATGTGTACAAGCATTACAAGGGCGTAAGTGTGTACTTTTTCTTGCGCTTTTATTTTACTCCACTTTAGATTAAGTGATGAGGCAATAATAAAGGTGCACTTTAGATTAAAATATGGCTCTTTTTGAAGCAAGTGAAATCGAAAATAACTAAATTTTATCAATATGTTTGGGGGTAGTATAGTAAATGAGAAAGACCAAGATAATTTGTACATTAGGACCGGCGGTAGACAACGAAGATACTTTAAGAAAGCTGATGAAAAAAGGTGTGGATATTGTCCGGCTGAATTTCTCTCATGGGACACATGAGGAGCATAAAATACGCGTGGATCAATTTAAAAAGATTAGGGATGAATTGAAATTACCTATACCATTACTTTTAGACACAAAGGGACCTGAAATCAGGCTTGGCAACTTTGAGGACGGAGAAGTAGTGCTAAAAGAAGGAGAATACTTTACTTTAATAAATGAGGATATAATTGGCGATATAAACAAATGTTCAATATCGTACAAGGAGTTATATAAAGATGTGAAAAAAGGGACAAGAATTCTTATCAACGATGGCTTGGTTGAGCTTGAAGTGCTTAATATTAAAGGTAAAGATATTGTCTGCGAGGTATTAAATGGTGGAATAATTGGAAACCGCAAAGGGGTAAATGTTCCTGAGGTTGAAGTTAATCTTCCTTCACTTACTGAAAAGGATATTGAGGATATAAAGTTTGCTATTGAAAATGAATTTGATTTTATTGCGGCTTCTTTTGTTCGTAAAGCTTCTGATGTTATTGATATAAAAAAGGTTCTAGAGAACAACTCTGGTAATGATATAAATGTTATAGCAAAGATAGAAAACAGAGAAGCGATAGAAAAAGTGGACGAAATAATAAAGGTATCCGATGGCATAATGGTTGCTAGAGGTGATTTAGGGGTTGAAATACCGGTAGAAGAGGTTCCGGTGGTTCAAAAGATGCTCATAGAAAAGTGTTATAGGACTGGTAAACCAGTTATAACAGCAACCCAAATGCTTGATTCTATGATTAGAAATCCTAGACCAACTAGAGCTGAAACCAGTGATATTGCTAATGCTATTTATGACGGTACTAGTGCTATAATGTTATCGGGAGAAACGGCAATAGGTAAATATCCCATAGAGACCTTTGAGACTATGGCCAAGATCGCAAGAAAGGCAGAGGCTTCAATTGATTATGGCGACAGATTCGAAAAAATGAAGCATAATTTCTCTCCTAATGTGACAAATGCCATAAGTCATGCTACTTGCACAACAGCACTGGACTTAAAGGCTTCTGCCATTATAACTGTAACCCATTCAGGGCATACCGCAAGAATGATATCAAGGTTTAGACCACAGTGTCCAATAATTGCGACAACAGTATCCCCAAGGGTGCAGCGACAATTATCGCTATCGTGGGGGGTATTGCCTTATCTTGTTTCAGAGGCATCATCTACAGATGAAATGTTTGATGTAGGAGTTGAAAAGGCACTTGAATCGAATTTGGTCAGAAATGGGGATCTAGTTGTTATAACAGCAGGTTTACCTATAGGAATGAGTGGTACCACCAATATATTGAAAGTACATTTGGTTGGTAAGGTACTTGTACAGGGAACTGGCATAGGTACAGGAACGATTACTGGAGAAATAAGGGTTGTAAGATCGGTTGACGAGGCAAATGAAAATTTCTCAGAGGATAATATATTAGTTGTGCCTTATACCACTAATGAAATGCTTCCAATTATTAAAAGATCCTCAGCTTTAGTTGTGGAAGAGGGAGGTTCGAATTCACATGCGGCCACAGTGGGACTAGCGTTGGAAATACCTGTTATAATTGGAGCGGAAAACGCCACAAAGATACTTAAGAATGGGTCAGTAGTTACTGTTGATTCTGAAAGAGGAATTGTGTGCTATGGATCTAATTTAAATCCTTAAAATATTTTATTTATAAGAGGCTTAAAGGAGTTATGGGATAATGGCAAAGATGATATCGTGGAATGTGAATGGAATCAGGGCAGCAATGGGTAAAGGTTTTATGGAGTTCTTCGAAAGGGAAGACGCCGATATAATTTGTATTCAGGAGACGAAAGTACAGGAAGGTCAAATTGAAATAACTGCTGAGGGCTATTATCAGTATTGGAATTACGCACAAAAAAAGGGGTATTCTGGCGTGGCAGTTTTTACAAAAGCAAAGCCTGTTAATGTCTCGTATGGAATAGGAATAGAGGAACATAACAATGAAGGTAGAGTTATTACTCTAGAATTTGATGACTACTATGTTATTACGGTATACACTCCAAATTCGCAAAAGGGTCTTGCAAGGCTTGAATACCGTATGAAATGGGAAGATGATTTTTTGTCTTATCTAAAAATTCTTGAAAAAAACAAACCTATTATTGTTTGTGGTGATCTGAATGTTGCACATAAGGAAATTGATCTTAAGAATCCTAAGTCTAACAGAAAAAATGCAGGATTTACTGATGAGGAAAGAAGTAAGTTTGATAATTATATAAATAGTGGCTTTGTAGATACCTTTAGATATCTTTATCCAGATAAGACGGGAGCATATACATGGTGGTCCTATATGTTTAATGCAAGGCAAAATAACGCAGGGTGGAGAATAGATTATTTCCTTATATCCGATAGTTTAAAAAGCCGGCTTAAGGATTCTCTGATTTATTCGGAAGTTATGGGGTCGGATCACTGTCCCGTTGGTATTATTCTTTAGATAAAAAATAATATGATAGATAAAAGCTTTGGGCATGACTTAGATGCTCCAAAGCTTTTTTAGTGTACCATTTAAAATGGAAGTTCATTTATATTATTTTGAGAGTTGAATTCCTCGTTAGCTGATTGAAAAACTGATGTATCGGCACTATCAGTTTGGTCTGAAGACCTTTTACTGTCTGCAAAGGATACTTCTTCTGCAATAATTTCAGTAATATAGTGTCTTTTACCTTCTGAATCATCCCAGGTTCTGTTATGCAATCTTCCAATAATTGCAACTTTCTGTCCTTTTCGGAAATAGTTACTGCAAAATTCGGAGGTTTTCTCCCAAGCAACTATAGGAAAGAAATCAGCTTGGGATGGCTCGCCCTGCTTTGAATATTTTCTGTTTACAGCGAGTCTAAATTGGCAAAGAGACTTATTGGTAGTAGTCAGCCTCACTTCAGGATCCTGAGTTAGTCTTCCGATTAGCATAATTTTGTTCATAAAATCAACCTACTTTCTAAAACTTTCTATAATCAGTATACCAAACATATGTTCGGTTGTCTATAGTTTTTTATAAATTTCTTGCAAGCTTATAAAATCAGTCTTTAGCCCATTCTATTTTCTTGTACAATACACTGTCTTTATCCGAGAGTATTTGTATATACTCTTTATCAAAAGATAGGTAGTTTTCTAGTAAAGTGTTCTTTGTTATTATTAAATATTCAAAGTTGTATTTTTTTAGTATATCCTTGTAATGGACTTTGCCGCGAGTTAGATTAAGATAATCGGAATATACTTCACAATTACTGTTATAGACATCAAGATAGAGATCTTGCCTAGAATCTATAAAAACTTTAATGCCGTTTAGCATGATATACCCGCCGTATATGTAATCATTATAAAGGCGAATATTATTATAGGAAGTGTTTTCTTTAAGATATTTGACTGCGTTTTCGGGGAAATTTTCAAAGTTAACTGCTTCGAAGTTATACGAAAACTTGAAAAATATCGAGACTAAAACTACTGTTATCATTGCAAAAGAAAAGAATACTTCTTTTGCTTTTCCAGTAAAAAGTTTTATAGGGTTAACTTTATAGTTTTCGTAGATTGTTTCTCCTAAAATTGGTCCGGTCACTAAAATGAAATATGAATAAAATCTTATGCTATATAAGGCCATGAACATAAGACCGAAATACAATAATATGTTTTTTACACGGAGTCTTGATTTGCAAAAAATCATTAGACATAGCCCGATAAGAAAAGTTGAGAATATTATAATACCTTGAAAACCTTTAAAAGATGGGCTTGACCACTCAATAACAGTTTGGGTATCCGAATTAAATATTATGGAGAAATACAATAATTTTTTAATTCCATAAGGATTAATAAAGGATGCGACTATAGAACCTAACATTGTAAGTAAGATTAATCTAAAATGTTTGATATTACCTTCGGAGTAGATTTTTTCTTTATTGATCTTGAAAAGATTGTCAGCAAGGTAAGGCAAAAATAACACCAAAAACAGTGGGAAGGTACCTATATGTAAGTTTGCTAGAAGTAATGATAAAAACGGAATAATAGCTAAGCATAATTTTCGCTCGCTTCTTAAATAAGCTTCCAAAAAATAAATTTGGAGTACAGATATAATAAAGCTAAAAAAGTGAGGTCGTACTACAACGAAGTTAAATATATCCAATATATAGGCACTTCCAAACGCTAAAGTAAAAGACAGGTAATTTGTCTTGCCGTTTAAAAGATTAATTGTTTTATAAAGAATAAAAATAAGTATAGACATTAACAGACAAAGAAACACGGCAAGACCGAGATATCCAAAACAATTAAAAATCTTGTAGAAGATAAAGTCTGAAAGCCATTCATGAGGTGTATAACTTAAATCATGAAAGGAAAAAGGATCTTTAGTTGGAAATCCATTTTTAGAGATATACTCTCCAACTTTTATATGAAAAAAAGTATCACCATCGGATAGGGTATAATTTGAAAATAAAACAAAAAGGGCCATTAGTAAAAATGGAAGAATCATTTCAAGTCTCCTTTATTGGTTTTTATTATTCAAGGTACTTTACCTAAATTTTAGCAAAATCTTTTTTGTAACAAATCTAAGTATGAAACAATTTTGCTAAGAAAGTAGAAGGTTTATTAGTAATGGACACATTCCTAAAACCGCAGATACAGCAACAGCCCATATTGGGTGTATTTTAAATTTAACTGAAGAAATAAGGATTATGGAAAAAACCACAATGCTCCATATATCAATATAATCGGAATTTGATAGGCCGAAGGTTAACAATGATTTTAATGAATAAAAAGAAATACCTGACTTAAATATGGAGGTTTCAGCCATAAATATAACGGCAGAAGCAACCATAGCTATTGTTACAGGTCTTACACCTTTTAGTATTGATTCTACAACCGCATTATCCTTAAATTGAATAAAAAAGTGTGCGATAATTACTATTAAAATAAAAGAAGGTAATGCTACTCCTGCGGTTGCAAATAGTGAGCCTATAATTCCCGAAACATTAGCACCTACATAAGTGGCAGCATTTATAGCAAGAGGACCGGGAGTCATCTGTGAAATTGCAATAATATCTGCATACTCTTTTGCATTTATCCAGCCCTTTTGTTCAATTTCTTTTTGTATTAGGGGAATCATTGCATAGCCACCACCAAAGCTGAATAGACCTATTTTAAAAAAGATCCAAAAAAGAATTAATTGAATCAAAGTTTTTTCACCTTCCTTGCAAAGTACATTATATACCCTAAAATTCCCCCAGCTACTATTAATAGTATGACATGTACTTCAAAAAACACCATCAATATAAAAGCTATAACGGCTATTATGGCAGATATATAGCTTTTTATTGTCTTTTTAGTTAGTTTTATTGCTGTCAAAAATATAAGTGCTGTAACTCCTGCTCTTACCCCTTCAAAGGCTTTTTGAAGATATATATTATCCTTTATGCCAGATAGTGCATAGTAAATAGCTAAAATGATTAAAAAGGAGGGGAGTATAACACCGATAGCTGCACATAGGGCACCTTTAAGCTTAGCTTTTTTATAGCCTACAAACATTGAAGTGTTTATAGAAATTACTCCTGGAACCGACTGGACAATAGCAAATATATCTATCATTTCTTCTTCTTGAACCCATTTCTTATTGTCTACTACTTCTTTTTCTATTAATGGAAGCATTGCATAGCCTCCACCTATAGTAAAAGCACCTATTTTAAAAAAGGTAATAAATATCTCTGAAAGTTCCTGTCTATCTGTTTTGTTCATTTAACTAAACCTCTTAAATAGTATTATTATAACGCTCAAGGAATATCTACTCAAATAACTTTATTTTAAATGGGTTTGAATAGAATTTCAAAGAACCGCAATTGAGCATAAATATTTTAGGAATCACCTTATTGTTATGATAACAGTTTAATATTTATTAGAAAAGGATTTTTGGTTAAATGATTCGAAAAATACCTTGATTTATTTCTTTATGTTTATAAGACTTTTTTTTTTGCGGTCCGTATTATATATTGAGAAGCATGTTTATTTATAAAAAAATATGCAATTACCACTTTTGAGGATTTGATTAAGCTGACTACAAAAAATAATTGGTCAATAGATGTTTTAAAAAAGCTGATTTTATTGCGTTGTAGATATATATCGAGTTTTTAGTAATTGAATTACAGAATTTGAGGAGGAAAGATACTTATGGGAAACAAAATGAAACGTTCTAAACATGATAAAGTTGTAGCTGGAGTATGTGGAGGAATAGCTGAGTATTTAAATATTGACTCTACTATTATAAGACTTGGTTTTGTGTTCGCAACCTTTTTTGGAGGGATAGGTCCTATTGCATATATAATAGCTATATTTGTAATGCCGGAAAATGCAGGGTATATTCCTAAGGGGTTTTATGATGATGATAAAAATATGAATGCAGAAGATAATATGGATGAGTATGATGTTGATAAAGATTTTACCAATGTTATGGGCGATGACATGACCTCAATTGAACATAATCCTGGAAAAAGCAGTACCTTTGTAGGTATAAGTCTAATATTACTTGGAGTAATAATTTTAATTAAGCGATTTATACCTGATTTTAAAGATATTATGCCTATATTTCTTGTAATTATTGGACTACTTATTGTATTCCGGAGTAGGAGGAAATAGACATGACTAGAAAAGGTATAGGGTTTGGAATGTTTCTTATAGTGGTAGGTTTGCTGATATTTTTAGTACAGATGGAAATTATTGATTGGTCTGTTTTCATGGTGTTTACAAATAATATAGAATTAACAATTTCTTTAATATTAATTGTTGTTGGAACAAATATATTATTTAAGAAGTATTCTTTTGTCAAAATAGTGACATGGTTGGCGTTTTTTGCAATCATGATATCCTATGGATATTATTTCGATAAGAATGTAGAAAGGGAAGCTAATAGCAGCAATCAAACTTATATAATTGAACACAATATTGAAACTGAAAAAGGAGAACTTAAGATAAATGCCTCGGCTCTTAATCTTATAATGGGCTCAACCGAATCGAATTTGATAGATGGAATAGTGAAGAATATAGATATTGAGCATACTGTTGACTACAAAAATGATTATAAAAAAGCGAATGTAAAACTAAAAACAAATGACAAAAAGATTTTTCAAGATTTTTTTCAAACTTTTTTGTCGACAGGAGAAATTCCTGTTGATAGGAAGTGTTATTTAAACATTAATTCCGATATTGTTTGGAATATTGATATGAAAATTGATGCAACAGATTCAGATCTGGACTTTACCGAATTAAATGTTAACAAATTGGATATTAAAGGTGCAGCAGGTAGTCTCAAACTTACTTTAGGACAGAAGTATGAGGATACAAAAGTTCAAATCGATGCCGACGCATCTAAGGTTGAAATATTTGTTCCTATAGATTCAGGCGTTAGGGTTAAAGTTGATGGTGCAGCTAACTCAACAAATATTAAAGATATAGAAATGCAAAGAGAAGGTTCGTATTACCTTTCAAAAAATTATAAAAAGGCACAAAACAAGATTGATATAGAAGTGGAGATAAATGCAGGGAGTCTAAAGATAAACGGTATAAATAAATAACAAATGGATGCTATACTATTTTGTGTAGGGTAATTAACATAAACACAAAAGCAATGAAATTTGGTAGTGATGTAATTTAGCAAAGGGCATTAGAAACAAAAAAGAAGTGCGATTTTTTTAGAATCGCACTTCTTTTTTTCTACGCTTCTTTCGAACGAAGTAAAAGAGGCAAGAACTATACAATAATTAAGCTGTAAAGCTTATTAAGCTAATTTTTATGATGACATCTGACCGGGTGATTTTATTAGTTATCTAAAATGAATAATGTCAAGAAGAAAATTTTGAGAACTATATAAAATTAAGTTTAAAAATGGTACAGCATGTGATAAAATGTTTTATATAAAGAATTTTTTATCAGTATATTCAAAAATAACCGATACAATAATTAGTACACAAAACCTTGTCAGAAAGGATTGAAATGGCGATGTAAAGTTATATAGAAAACACCTTTGGTAATTTTTGAGATAATAGAATATGGTTACTAGAAAAAATAAATAGAAGAAGGAATAATCTGATGAAACACATTACAAAGCCGATAACAGCATACAGTTTGTGTAAGAATCTATTTGGCAATATAGTAAAACATCTCAATGCTTTTAATATTGTAATAATATATATAATTGTAGGTTCAATGTGGGTTATGCTTTTTGATAAGGTTATGCGATTACTTGTTGAGGATTATAGTATGCTAGTACAGGCATCAATATATAAAGGATGGTTCTACGTTATATGTACTGCCTTTTTGCTTTATATATTGATTGATAGCAGCATAAAGGAATTAAATAAATCGAAAGAGAAACTTAAAATTAGCGAGGAAAGATATAGGCTGGTTATAAATAATACTACAGATGGATTATGGGATTGGGATATTTTGAATGATAAAATCCTGTACCCTGAAAAGTGGAAGAGACTTCTAGGATACGAGGATAATGAAATGACCAACAAAATCAGTGATTTTGATAGGTATATACATTCAGAGGATATCAAAACATTAAGAGATTCTATAAAACAATATCTTGAAGGTGAAATACCAAAATACAAATTGGAAGTCAGAGCAGTAACTAAGAGTGGTGAGAGTATATGGATTCAACTAAGAGGACAAGCAATTTGGGATAATGATGGCAGACCGTTGAGAATGCTTGGAACAGTCACTGATATCAATGAACGAAAACTGACAGAAGTTGCTTTGAAAAATACTATGGAAGTTAATAAAAGCTTATTGAATGAAGCAATTGAATATAACAAGCTTAAGACTGAATTTTTTACAAATGTATCACATGAGTTTCGTACTCCACTTAATGTAATTCTTTCAGTGGTTCAGGTGTTGTCTTCATATGAAAAAATGGGTGAAGATACAATCAGCTTAGTGAAAGTAAACAAATACATGAGAAATATTAGACAGAATTGTTTTCGGCTTCTGAAGCTTATAAACAATCTAATTGATGTTACTAGGATAGACTCGGGATTTCTCAAGTTGCAAATGAAGAATGAGAACATTATCGAGATTGTTGGACAAATAGTGAATTCTGTTAATGAGTTTGTCTCTATCAAACAAATCAAACTTACATTTTTATCAGACGTGCAGGAAAAAGTTATGGCTTTGGATGTGGAAAAATTCGAAAGGATATTGCTAAACTTAATTTCTAACTCAATAAAATTTACAAAGCCCGGTGGAGAAATAATAATTACAGTGCATGACCTTGTAGACACTGTAAAAGTTTCAGTAAAGGATACCGGAATTGGAATTGAAAAAAGTAAATTGGATATTATTTTTGATAGGTTCAGACAAGTTAATTCATCCCTAATTAAAGATTCAGAAGGGAGTGGAATAGGATTATCTATCGTCAAATCATTGGTTGAAATGCATAACGGTAAAATAACAGTTCTTAGCGAAGTAGGTATTGGTACTGAATTTATATTGTCTTTCCCAGTAAAAATCTTAAGTGATGAAGAAATGGATATAATAAAAGATAATTCTGTCAATATGAAGAATGAGGGTGTCGAAAGAGCTTTAATTGAGTTTTCAGATATATACCTGCCAAAAGAGCAATACAAGGATATTGTTTGATAAGTACGGGATTATGCTTATAGTAAATCAGTCCTATAAAAATGATACTTGATTATTCAACAAATGGACTTGGAATTTATTGAATAATAGCGTATAATATTAGTATTGAGTTATATTATTTTACGAAATAATACAGGAGGTGCTTGATTATGAATATAAAGGATTTGCTCGAAAACAAGAAAAAAGAGAAAAAAAAGGCTGCTAGGAAAAAGGCTACAAAGAATATCGCTGTGGGAGCAGGTGTGGGAGCCGCAGTTGGTTTAACAGCGGGAGTGTTGCTAGCACCTAAATCTGGTAAGGAAACAAGAGAGGAGCTTGCTGATAACGTTAAAGAAGCAGCGGAGAAAGTTGCTGAGGGTACGAAAAAAACTGCTGAGAAAGTGTCAAAAGGTACAAAAAAAGCAGCAGGCTTAGTAAAAGAGAAAGTTACAGAACTAAAAAACAAAAAGAATAGCGAAAAGGCTCAAGAATCTCAGGAATCTCAGGAAACTCAAGAACAGCCTGAGGATGAAGTGTCAGAAAATTAATTGCAATATAGTTTAATTAGGTCATTTCAAAAGATAACCTGTATAATGATTAAGTCATGAAGCCTATCATGGAAGCTAAAAGCCTTCAGACTGAAGAATATTATTTTGTTAAGCAAAAGTGTATATATTATATTTTTAAAGGGTAATTGACCAGTTATTTTTTGGAACCACCTTATTGAAAAAAACAAATTGAGCGATTTGTTTTTTTCTTTATCTTGTATTTTTTAGGTCACATTGCGGGGGTGAAAAATGGATAGACTTGTTAGTATAAGGGAAATTGCTGACTTTCTTATGTATTCTTTAGGTGCAGTAGTTTTCGTTTTGTTAATTATTGCACTAATTAGTATTATTAAGTTTGTCAAACGTATAGACAAGCTCGTATCAGATAATACCAATAATATTAATAAGACCGCAGACGCATTGCCTGAAGTGGTAAATAATATTAATGATATTTCAACAAGTTTGAAAGATGGAATAAGTAAAGCAGAGCAAACAGTTGAGGCTGTTGAAGATTACATATGTGAGACAGTTACAACAGTTTCTGAAAGTACAGAAAGTTTATTTGATGTTCTAAGCATAGCAGGAGAAGTAATGAAAGTGGTCATTTCTTTTTTTCAAGGTGGCAAAAAGAAATAAAAAAACTCTAGGGCATCGAGCCCCTTCGTTTTTGCTCCTTTCGCTTCATTCGAAAGGAGCGTAATAAAAGACTACGGGGCATCGAGCTCCTTCGTTTTTGTTTCTTTCACTTCGTTCGAAAGAAGCGTAATAAAAAAGGGGCTAAATGCCCCTTTTACTTACCACTTGCTGTTAAAATCTCTGTTACCTCCACCAAAGTTCCTTCTTTGTTGCTTTTTTGCCTGTCTGCATGAGGGACATCTTTGGGGTTCGTTTTGGAATCCTTTTTCCTGATAAAATGCTTGTTCACCTTCAGTAAATACAAACTCAGAATTACAATCCTTGCATGTAAGAGTCTTGTCGGGCATATTTATAATCCTCCTTAATAATTTGGATTTAACCTATTCTAGACATATTCTTCCAACCTATTAAGGAGAACAATGAGTCTAAATATATTAAATCTCGATACTAATTTAATTATATCATAATCATAATAAATAAATCAATATATTTCACTTGTGCAACAATATGCCAAAAATGGATAAAAAATATAGAGAGAATAATTATTATTCTAGAGTAATTATTAACTATTTAATAATTTGCTGCATAGTATAAAGAAAAGCAACATTTAAACAAACCGACAAGTTGCTAAGTGGGGAGTAATGGTAAAGTTATGCAGGTGAGAAAATCAAAAATTGATAAATATAATAGGGAAAAAGCTGTTCAGTATGCTATTGAATGGGCCCTTAGACGCAATCCTCAGTATTATAATTTTGATAAGCTTGGCGGTGATTGTACTAATTTTGCATCACAAGCAATTTTTGCTGGGGGAGCAGTGATGAACTACACTCCGATATATGGATGGTACTATATAAATTCGCAAAAAAGAACAGCTTCATGGACTGGAGTCAACTACCTTTATAACTTTTTAACTAGCAACAAAGAAAATGGTCCCTTTGCAGAAGAAACAGATGTAAATGATATAATGCCAGGCGACATAATACAGCTATCTTTTGACGGAAAGCCAAATTTTAATCATTCTCTTGTTGTTATAAAGACTGGCTCTAGCTTAGAAAACATACTTATAACTACTCACTCAGTTGATAGGATTGACTATCCTCTTACTAACTATATATGGTCAGATATAAGATTTTTGCATATTTGTGGTGTAAGGAAATAGTAGTTAAATTTTCTTTTACTTTACACTAAGGGATGTAATTATGTCAGATGATGATTCAATTAGTGCTTCTAGATTCAGTAAAAGAACAAGGTTTTCGTTTACCTTTGCTACACCTTTTATATAATTCTTAGCATTGCTAGCAAGAGTAGGGGGTGTTTCTTCTATTGAGCTATCTTCAATTTGAATGATTTCATTTACAGCATCAACAGACATACCGATATAATTAGAATCAATATTTACAATTAGCACTTTCGATTCTTTTGTATTAGCCTCATTAGACGGAAGTTCAAACTTTTTCCTAAGGTTAAACAAGGTGTAAACTTTTCCTCTTAAATTAATTAATCCGTCAATATAAGGGGGAGAATTAGGAACCTTAAATACCGATTGCGTGTGAATTATTTCTAAAACTCGTTCGATTTCTACTGCAAAGCGTTCATCATCCAACTTAAATACAACATATTGTGAAGCCATACAAATCCCTCCATAGTATTGTTGATGTTGGTACTAATTATAAACAAATAAGTATTGTTAGGTATAATATAAGTAATAAGAAAGCTATTATAAAAAAAGGAAATGCTAAATAGTTTTACATAATTTTTGAGAAAATTCAATATAAATTTCCGAAACAGGCTTATTAGGATTTGCTTATGATGTCTTTTGAAAACAAAAAGGGAAATAAAATTGCCCTTAACACTATTATATCAATTAATTTGTTAATGGGCAATGAAAAGTTTATTTAATTCACGGTAATTCCAAAAAGTAACTGGCCGCTAGGCACTCAAAAATAGCTGATTTACATTTTTGCTTTGCAAAATAATGTTCCTATGTTTGAAGCTTTATTACTTTATTATTTGGTTAGAACTATCTATGTTGATTAAGGACTATTTTTAAACACCTAAGATAAATAAATAGTCATTTAAGATCTATAGCTGCCGTTTATTTTTACATAATCATAGGAGAAGTCGCAAGTCCATATTCTGTCGCTTGAAATACCTTTTTTCAAGTTTATTTTAATCTTAACTTCATTTTCTTTTAATATCTGTTTTGCTTTATCTTCATCAAATTTAAGGGCAACACCGTTTCGACATACCATTAAATCTCCAATATGTATATCTATAAGATTTGGATCAAAATCAGCACCTGAATAGCCTACTGCGGTTATAATACGTCCCCAGTTGGCATCTTCACCAAAAATTGCTGTTTTTACCAAGGGTGATTTTGCAACTGCACTTACAACCTTATAAGCGTCGTCGGAGTCTATGGCACCATCAACAGTGACCTCAATAAGCTTAGTAGCTCCTTCTCCGTCTTTTGCAATCATTCTCGAAAGATGTTTGCAAACATATTCTAAGGCAGATTTAAAGGTTTTGTATTCGTTATCTTCTTTTAGAATTCCTGCATTGTCTGCTTCACCGTTGGCTAATATAACTACCATATCACAGACGCTTGTGTCTCCGTCAACCGATACTCTGTTAAACGTATGTCCTACTACTTCTTTGAGTGCTTTATCTAAAAGACCACTTGAGATATTTACATCGGTAGTTATTACCCCGATCATTGTAGCCATATTAGGATGTATCATTCCTGAACCTTTTGCCATGCCCCCGATTCTTACTCTTTCACCTTGGATTTCAAAGTCCACGGCAATTTCTTTAGAGACAAGGTCTGTTGTCATAATAGCCTCAGAGGCATCATGTCCTCCTTCGGTAGATAAGGCTGCTATGGAAGTTCTTATGCCAGCACGGATATTTGGCATATTTAGAGGTATACCAATTACTCCAGTAGAGCCGATAAGTACATTTTCTACATCACATTGAAGGAGTTGAGCAGTAAGCTGAGCCATTTCTAAGGCATCTTTATATCCTTGTTCTCCTATACATGCGTTAGCATTACCACTGTTTATTATAACCGATTGGGCATATCCGCTTTTAATGTGATTCATGGTCAACTGAAGGGAATGACCTTTTACTGCATTAGTAGTAAAAACACCTGAAGCAACCGCTATATCATTAGAACACACCACAGCAAAATCCTTTTTACCATTATTTTTTAATCCGCAGGGAACACCTGCTGCTTTAAAGCCTTTTGGTGCAGTTACTCCGCCATCTATTACATTTATCATTTTTATCACTCCAATTTAATTTAGATTTATCAAGTTGTATTATACATAAATAATTATATTCGTTCAACGGGTTGCGTTATTTTTTTCCAAAAAAGCCTGGGATTTTTATGTTAACATAAAAAAGAGGTAATTAGACCTATTTATGATTTTTTCAATGTATTATATAATAATTGTGAAATAATAATTTTCATCCAACTAGTGGCAATTCGTTTTTTGGATAAAATTTATTGCTGTCAAGCAGTAGTTCCCTTTAATTCCATATAAAATCATTGAAATTGAAAAGTTTAGAGGTTATAATAGTGAAGATTCGTTTCTTGTAATGTCAGGCACATGTTAAAGTTTTGAATGCACTTCTTTGGGTATAAATAAGTAGCAACATTAAAAAACAAAATGTGTCAAGTGATTTGTACTAAGATGTGGAAAAGTTAGAAAAATGTCGCAGCAGGAACTGCAATCAAAGTTGTAAATTCTGATGAGGCAAATATTAGAATTGTTTTTCGACATAAAGTATTTTATTACTGAGTTTGTAATGTGTGTAAAAATGTAGTGGTGTATGGAATTGAAACAAAAAGTTTTTATAAATTTAGGGTAAGGGGATGGTTAAATGTCTGAAGCAAGAAAGGTTGTAAAGAAACAGGAATTACCTTTGCTGCCTCTAAGAGGTCTTACAGTATTTCCTTATATGATACTTCATTTTGATGTGGGCAGAGTGAAGTCGATAAAGGCTTTAGAAGAAGCTATGATAAACAATCAGCTTATTTTTCTTGTTACCCAAAGAGATGCAAAAAATGATTCACCAAATGCTGACGATGTTTACAGAATTGGAACAATATCTAAGGTTAAGCAGTTGTTAAAGCTTCCTGGTGATACCATAAGAGTATTGGTTGAAGGAATAAGCAGGGCCGAAATATCTGACTTTACTCAGACAGAACCGTTCTTTATGGCTGAAGTGGTTGAAAAAATATATGTTGATGATGATGAAAGTATGATAGAGGTAGAAGCTCTTAAGAGAAGAGTAGTATCTACTTTTGAAGAGTATTCTAAGTACAATAACAAGATTTCACCTGAGACAGTTTTATCTGTTATGAGTATTGATGACTCGGATCAGCTTTCGGATATTATAACTTCAAATCTGTCATTAAAGGTTGAACATAAACAGGAAATACTTGATGAGTTCCAACCTAAAGTACGTCTACAAAAACTTTTAGAGATATTAGTTAAAGAAATAGACATTATGCAGATTGAAAAGGACATTAATATTAAAGTCAGAAAACAGATGGACAAGATGCAGAAGGAATATTATCTTAGAGAGCAATTAAAGGCTATACAGACTGAGTTAGGAGATAAAGAGGGTATAACTGGTGAAGTAGAGGAGTACAAGAGAAAACTTAAAGAAGGCAATTTTAGTGAAGAGATAGAAAAAAAGGTGCTCAAAGAATTGGACAGGTTATTAAAGATGCCTTCAGGTTCAGCCGAAGGGTCGGTAATCAGGAACTATTTAGACTGGATATTTGATATTCCGTGGAACAAGAAGACTGAGGAGATAATAGATTTAGAAAGAGCGGAGGCAATTTTAGACGAGGACCATTATGGACTTGAGAAGGTGAAAGAAAGAATTATTGAGTATCTTGCCATAAGAAAACTAAAAAACGACTTAAAGGGACCAATACTGTGCTTAGTAGGACCTCCTGGAGTAGGTAAGACTTCAATAGCAAAATCAATTGCTCGTGCTTTAAATAGAAATTATGTCAGAATGTCTCTTGGTGGAGTGAGAGATGAGGCAGAAATAAGAGGACACCGAAGAACTTATGTTGGAGCAATGCCGGGAAGGATTATTTCAGCTTTAAAGCAAGCTGATTCAAAAAATCCGCTTATTCTACTAGATGAAATAGATAAAATGAGTAATGATTTCAGGGGTGACCCGGCTTCAGCCATGCTTGAAGTGTTAGATGGTGAGCAAAACTTTGCTTTCAGAGATCACTATATAGAGCTTCCCTTTGACCTGTCTGATGTATTGTTTCTTACTACGGCGAATAGTCTTGATACTATTCCTAGACCGCTTTTAGACAGGATGGAGGTTATAACTCTTACAAGTTATACAGAAGAAGAAAAAGTTAATATAGCAACTAGATATCTTTTCCCAAAACAGATTGAAGAGCATGGACTTAAAAAAGGAAGTGTGAAAATAGATGAGCAGGTTGTTAGAGATATTATAAACTGCTACACGAGAGAAGCAGGGGTAAGAAATCTAGAAAGGCAGATTGCTACAGTATGTAGAAAGGTGGCAAAAAAACTTGTCTCTTCAAAACGACAATCCTTTAAGGTTACTTCAGCAAATTTGGAAAAGCTTTTAGGAACTAAGAAATTTAGATACGAAAAAGCCAATGAAAAGGATGAAATAGGTATAGCGACAGGTCTAGCATGGACTCCTGTTGGAGGAGATACTCTATCTATAGAAGTAAATCTAATGGATGGTAGCGGTAAATTGGAACTAACAGGTCAACTTGGAGATGTTATGAAGGAATCTGCAAGGGCGGCTATGAGTTTTATCCGTTCGAAGGCAGAACAATATATGATTGAAAAAGAGTTCTATAGTAAATATGATATTCATATACATGTGCCGGAGGGTGCAATTCCAAAGGATGGACCTTCTGCAGGTATAACACTTGCGACTGCTATGGTATCTGCCTTGACTGGAATTCCTGTAAAGAGAAATGTGGCTATGACTGGAGAAATTACTTTGAGAGGTCGTGTTCTTCCTATAGGTGGTCTCAAGGAAAAGGTACTTGCAGCACACAGAGCAGGAATTGACACTGTAATAATTCCTGTTGAGAATAAAAAGGATCTTGAGGATATACCAGAAGTTGTAAGGAAAAAAATAAAATTCGTTATAGCTGAGGAAATGGATACTGTACTAAATACAGCTCTTGCAAAAACTAAGTTGAGAAGTTTAAAGAAGGTTCAGGGCGATGAGAAGCTTGATGTTGTCAAAAACTCTTCTCAAATCCATGAAGAAACCCAGACTATAATTGAACAGTAATTATAATTTTCGAAATATAGTTCTTCAACCGCAGTTTTACTAATTGAGTAAAACTGCGGTTTTTTATGCAGTATGTTTTTTATTATTTAAAATATAAGATATTTTGTTTGCTTAGTCTTTTTATAAATGGTAAAATGGGATTCAAAAGAATAGAAAATATATGAATTTGAATGTGGTGCATTTATGAGGCTTAATAAACTTAGCAGAAAGACCTTTAGTAACTATACTTACAATGTAATTGTTATATTTGCTATATTATGCATCTTGCCTCTTATACCTTTTTATATGGTATATTATTTAGAGGTTGAATTTGCTAAAATCATGGGAGTGGCAACCTATCTTACATGGCATAATTTATTTGAATTTGCAAGTATACTTGTATCTGTATCGGTTTTTTTGGTGGCGTATTATTCCTATGATCAGACAGCCAGATTCAAATCTATTTATCTTGGAAGTGTTTTTCTTACAGTTGCTCTTGTTGATGCCTTTCACACATTAAGTTATAAGGGAATGCCAGATTTTTTTATTGCAAACACCACTGCTAACAGAGCTACAATATTTTGGATTATTTCTAGATTCATTTTTTCGACAGGTTTTATATTTGCTGGTTATATCGGGAAAACAACTAAGAAGATTAATAAGAATGTTTTCCTTATTGTTCCGTTTTGTGTAAGTATAGCTATTTTGATAGCGGTTACTTGGTTTCCTGATATTTTTCCAACTATGTATGAGGAAGGAACAGGTCTTACAGAGTTTAAAAAGAATTCTGAGTTAGTTATTATTTTCTTGTTTTTTATCAGTGGAGTTAAATTTGTTCACAGATATTTTTTGAAGAAAGAGACTCTCGAACTGGTTTCAGCTTTTTCAATGGTATTGAGTATATACAGCGAGATGGCATTTACGCAATACTCAAGTGTTTATGATATATATAATTATTTAGGTCATATTTATAAGTTTTTAGCATTTTTTGTGATTTTTAGAGTGATTTTTATAACTAATATAAGAAGACCATATATTGAACTCTATGAAGCTAAATACAAGATAAAGAGTTATGCTGACAACCTAGACTTGATTGTGCAAAAGAGAACCCAAGAACTTAGAAAACTAAATGAGCAGTTGATGGAAGATTTACGATATGCAAAGGATATCCAAAAGGCAATGTATCCTTCAAGGTTGCCCAAATATAAGGAGGTGATATTTGACAGTAGATATTTTGCAGCGGATATGGTTAGTGGCGACTTTTATAGTGTTTTCAAGCGTGATGAAGAAAATGTTGCCTTGTTTATCGGTGATGTGTCAGGGCATGGTGTACCAGCGGCAATGTTAACAGTATTTGTAAACCAGACAGTTAGAACACTTATTGATGCCCAGTCAGGTACAATTAATCCTTCAGAAGTTCTAAACAGCATATATAAATCTTTTAATAAGACAAACTTTAGTGAGGAAGTTTATATTGTAATGATATATGGATTGTATAATGTAAAAAAAAGGGAACTAATATATTCGTCCGCAGGGCACAATGTAGAACCTTTAGTTATAAAAGAAAGCGGAATAGTTGAAGAAATTAACATAACCGGTTTTCCTATCTGTAAATTCGCAGAGTATTATGACGGGGAGTACAAAGATAATGTTTTAGTGCTCGATCCAAAAGATAAAGTGTTTTTCTATACTGATGGGTTAATTGAGGCAAGGAATACTGAAGGGGATTTTTACAGCAAGGAGAGGCTTATAGATTTGTTAAAAACTAATAGTAATAAAAGCTGTAAAGATATTAATAAGTCGATTTGCAGAAGTTTATTTGAGTTTACAGGAAAATATGCTTTAAAGGATGATGTCACTTTTTTTATTTTAGAAGTGTCTGATATTAATTAACATTAGTTACAATTAAAATACGAGAATAAATGGGTTTTTCGATATTATTAACTTACTTAGTAACCTACCTAATTAGAAACTGTAGTAAAAGTTAGTATTTTTGATTTATATAGCTGTCTACTAAAGATTTTCTTACCTCATCTATAAAGACCTTTTCCTCTCTAAGTCTGTTTAATATACATTCATTTACAGAATGCAGAATTATATTATCGTACTCCGACAATACAATTTCGAAAAGTCTTTTTTTTAGTGTTGGAGATTTGACTTTTACAAAATAGGCTTCAACGCCTATGAAATCAATTAAATCCAAGAGTTTTAATGTAACAGTATCTTTTTTGGAATAGTAGTAGTTTGATTGTTCAAGAAAATCTTCTCTCGAACTATTTTTTTTATTAAGATCATGGGCTCTCTTTTGGTAATATTTAGCAAGTACATTGTAATATTGATAATTGTATAAAGCTTTCTTTACATTGTCTATTCTACGGAAGGGCTTAATATCTAAGGAATTAATGCATCTATAGTTTGCCTCAATAAACTCATCTTTTGAGAGGTCCCCTTTTGAATACTGCTCAATTAAACTATTTCTGTTTTGCAAAAATTGTTCGAATTTGTTTGGGACTATTTTCCTTGGTGACATTTTTTAACCTACCTATTCTAATTCCCACATATTAAAGCTAAAGAATGTTGGGGAATAAATTAAATATTGACTAAGTATATGTTTAGATATTGTAACATATATACTTTAATTTATATTAAATTATATAAATTAAAAAGTAAAGGTGTCTTTTTGTTTAGGTGATCATAAAAAGAAGTGGTCAATGGATGGTTGAAAAAAGATTGTTTTAATGAGGTGGAACTATATGTTTATTAATAAAAACGAAGATGCATCGAGCCCCTTCGTTTTTGCCTATTTCACTTCGTTCGAAAGAAGCATAATAAATAAAAATCTCGAAGTAAAAATCAAAATATTACTTTCGAGATTTTTAAATTCTTATAAAGGGTTGCGTTAATAATAGACTTATTGAAATTTAGTTAGAAATAAGAGGAAATAATTTCTAAAGCATTAAATTCAGCTATTTTTTGTGCATGCTCTTCTAAATAACCTTCATAATAAGCAGTGTTTGACACTTTCTTTCCGTACTCATTAAGTAAAGATTCAAAATATTTAACATTATCTACTGAGAAGGTATTTTTGGTAAGTACCATATAATAGGTGCTTTTTAGCTTATACAATGAACTTTCACCGGTATATATACTTTTTAGCGTGCTACACAAGCTTATAAGGTGCTCAAGGTCTTCAAAAGAGTATATTACAATAGATGAACATACCTTACGACTTTTCTTTTTTACTCTTAAGTCGGATCTCTTAAATCTATTTTTAATATACTTTTGAATGGATTCAAAATCTCCATCGTCATCAAGTTTGGTTATAAATATAACAAAGCCGTCACATTCATCCGGTGATGCCTCAATAGCGAGCTGTGATTCAGAGGTGTTAAAACCAAACTGAATTTCAGCCTGTTCCATCATATCCCAAAACAATTCCTGGGTGGCAGGAGAATTATAGTTAAGAGCTTCAAAGTCTATATTTCGCTCCTGTAAATCGCTTAATGTAATTGTAACTTTAATTTTGTTATCGTTAATTTTTTCTATTTTCATCTCTTATCACCATCAATCATTTACATAATTGTCTACCTATATTATATTATACTTCCTATATAACAAAATGAGAAGTATAAAAAAATTAACAAAAGGCAATTAAATATAAATATTGTGCAAATAATATGAAAACCTAAAGATTCATTATATTAATCGGAAAATTCCTATATTTTATAAACACTTTTTTTATAAACACTATTTATTTCCTAAAAAACAGAGAAAAACGAAAGCAATTAAAGTAAAACAATAATTGAGGAAAAAATAAATGTGTATTTTTTAATGGGCTTTTAAGAAATATAAACCAATTTAGATTCTATAGAAATAACTAATAATAATGTATATAAAAACATAGGAGATGGTAAAATGACTTCTGAAATGAATGCAACGGAGAATTTAAATAAGGAGACACCTCAGGAGATTGTATATAGCAAGGATAAGGATTATTATAAGGGAATTGGTGGAGAATTGAGAATGAAGGCAGAAGGACTTTTTAAGAAAGCAAAGGAGAAAGGTATTTCAATTGAAGATATAGATATTGTTAAGTTGACTGAAAAAAGTGCACAATTCCCTGGAATTGGTGAAATTGCACTTCCTGCTTTTGTTATTAAAGTTCAAGGAAGTGACATATCTTCTGGACAGATAATTGTTGACGGGAAGCAAATTGATTATTTTAACAGGTTTCAAAAGTATCTTGCTCAAAAAATTGAAAATAGAAATATGGTTAAAGATGAAAATGGGAAGACTATTTATCATAATAGAAGACCAAAAATAAAAGAGAATCCGAATTTTTCACTGAGTGATTGGGAATTGTTTGATATAGGAAAGGAACTTCTTGAGGATAAGGAATTTGGTTTGGAAAAGACTATAACAGGTGCTTGTGACAGAATTATCAGGAAGCTGATGGGTGAAAACGATTGGTTATATCCTGAAGAAGCAAGAATGCTAGATGAAGAATTTAGTATGGTAGAGAGCAGGATTCAAAAAGATCAAGAAGTAAAAAAGGAAAATATACCAAATAAAAAGATGGCAACTGTGAGACAAATTAATTATCTTAAGCAGAAATTAAAAAACTTGGGGCTCGATTCCGAAAGTAGTGTAGTGATAAAGGGTATTTTGAAAGAAATGGGCTTTAAAGAGAAGGAGATAAATGAGCTTACTGTTGGTGAAATGAGTAAAATAATTGATAACTTAAATTCTGTTGTACCTAAGATAAAAGGGAATTTGTTAGCCCCAGAGTTTGTAGAAAGTAAAAATCTGGAGACTAATAAACAAGTTACGGATAATTACAAGCAATAAAATGTATTAGGACAGGAAGAAAATTGCATACTATACTTAAGCATGACAAATAAAAACTTTGAGTTGAAAAATTCAAGATTTTTGGAAGATGATTTTTAAGTCATTTTTTGGAATGAAAATTGTAAAAAGTTCGGCAAAATAATTATATTTTGTTGAAAAAGGGTACATGGTATGGGTATAATAGTTATGATAAAAATAAGTGCATTTAATATGGGGTGAAAATGATGCAAATTGTGCTTGCATCCCAATCGCCAAGAAGGTCTGAATTACTTAAACAATTGGGATTGGATTTTGTTATAAAGACGTCGGACGTTGATGAGAGTAATTCTAGAGGACTTAAGGCATCGGAACTTGTTCAGCATCTTGCCTTTGAAAAGGCAAGGGTAGTAGCTGAAGATTCAAGTTTGAATAGAGAGACTATAGTAATTGGAGCCGATACGGTTGTAGTTCGGGAGGGCACAATTTTAGGTAAGCCACGGGATAAAGAGGATGCCTTTAATATGCTTAAAAGCCTTAGCGGAAGTTGGCACGAAGTTATGACAGGCGTAGCTGTTATTGATATTAACAGTTTTAGATATGATAAGAGCATTGAAACGACTCGAGTTAAGATGAAAGAATTAAAGGATGATGTAATTAATGCCTATATAGACTCGGGAGAGCCCTTAGATAAAGCCGGTGCCTATGGCATACAAGGTCTGGGGGCTGTACTTATTGATAGAATTGAAGGCTGCTACTTTAACGTAGTAGGTTTACCTATTTCAAAGCTTTGTGATGTTTTAAAGAATTTTGAAGTGTATGTATTAAAGTAAGGCGAATTTTATGACACGTTAATATCTATGTATTAATTTGTTGTGAAGTGCCGGCTAACAGGGAAATCTGTAAAACAGGTTGAGAGGAGAATTTTTTAATGAGTATATTTTCTAGAGACATTGGCATAGATTTAGGAACGGCCAATACATTGGTACACTTAAAAGGAAAGGGTATTGTAGTTAGGGAACCCTCTGTTGTTGCAATAAATAAAAAGTCAAACGATATCCTTGCAGTAGGTGATGCTGCAAAGGAAATGATTGGGAGAACGCCGGGGAACATAATAGCGATTAGACCAATGAAGGACGGTGTTATAGCTGATTTTGATATTACGCAGGCAATGCTCAAATATTTTATTAAGAAGGCTTTTTCTAAGGGAGTAATAGGGAAACCTAGAGTAGTAATTTGTGTTCCTTCTGGTGTTACGGAAGTAGAGAAAAGAGCTGTAGAGGAGGCATCCCTTGCGGCTGGTGCTAAAGAGGCATACCTAATAGAAGAGCCTATGGCAGCTGCAATTGGTGCGAACCTTCCAGTTGAAGAGCCATCGGGGAGTATGGTCGTGGACATTGGTGGAGGTACAAGTGAAGTGGCTGTTATATCCCTCGGAGGAATTGTTACCAGCAAATCCCTAAGGATAGCTGGTGATGAATTGGACGAATCTATTGTACATTATGTAAAAAAAGAGTATAATTTGATGATAGGTGAAAGAACGGCAGAAGAAATAAAAATGACTATTGGAGCAGCTTACCCTAAGCCTAAAGAGGAGTCTATGGAAATTAGAGGAAGGGATCTCATATCTGGACTCCCCAAAAACATAACAATAACTTCAACAGAAGTTGCAGACGCTCTAAGAGAGCCTATAAATTCAATAGTTGATTCGATAAAGTACACTCTTGAGAAAACTCCTCCCGAACTTGCCGCTGATATTATGGACAGAGGTATAATGCTAACTGGAGGCGGTGCACTTCTAAGTGGGCTAGACAGATTAATTAGAGGTGAGACAGGAATGCCCGTGACTATAGCTGAAAATCCTCTTGATTGTGTAGTAATGGGTTCGGGTAAGGTGTTAGAAGAGATAGAAACATTGAAAAAGGTGCTTATTTCTCCTAAAAAACTAAGATAGAAGGGAGATAATGTATTTTGTTGCGTCCTTTTAAGAACAAGAAATTTATACTTTTATTTGTTACGATAGTGCTTTTAGTTGTGATGGGAATATCATCTATACAAAATAATAAAATTAACTATGTAGGAGATATTTTTAGTACTATTTTATCTCCTTTTCAAAGATTTATTAATTTTACCGATAAAAAAATAAATGATTTTTTTGCCCATTTTGAAGATATCAATAAATTAAGGGAAGAGAATGAGTCTTTGAAGAAAACGGTAGTTGAATTAGTATATGAAAATGAAAAGCTTCTCGAACTTAAAATAAAGAATGATGAACTTAGAAGAACTTTAGACATTAAAGATCAATACAACAATATGGAAATGGTTGGTGCTAACATAATAGCAAAGGATATGGGTAATTGGTTTGATATCTTTATCATAGACAGAGGTACAAAGGACGGAATAGCAAATGATTATCCGATAGTAACAAGCAGAGGGCTTGTGGGAAGAGTAATGCAATCAGACCTGATGTCATCAAAGGTTATTGCAATAATAGATGAAGAGAGTTCTATCAGTGCAAGACTATCGAAGACTAGTGATATAGTAGTAGTAAAAGGAGATAGAAAACTTAAAGACCAGGGTCTTTGTATTATGAGTTATATACCTGCTGATGCAGACGTTTCAGCTGGTGATAAAGTTGAAACTTCGGGAGTGGGAGGAATCTATCCAAAAGGGATTGTTATTGGCAGAGTAAAGGAAGTAAGGCAAAGAACGAATGAATTGGACAGGTATGCTATTATTGAACCTTCAGTGGATTTCAAGCGTCTCGAAGAGGTATTTATTTTAAAAGAAAAAGATATCAATAATAATGAAACGAGCGAAGAAAACAAATGAAATTAAAAATAATTGCCTATACTATCCTTGTTTTTTTATCAGTTTTAATTCAATCTACCCTTGGAGATTCTATAAAAATTTATGGTGTTAAGCCAAATATTACTATCGTACTAATTATCATTGTAGCTCTCTTAAGAAATAATACAGAAGGTGCAATTGTGGGTTTCTTTTGTGGGCTTATGCAGGATGCGGTTTCAGGCACAGTTATTGGATTCTATGCTTTGATGGGGCTTTATTTAGGATTTATAATTGGCTCAATCAATAAAAGGCTTTATAGAGAGAATGTTCTTATTGCTATTTTTCTAACTTTTGTATCTACTTTTGTGTATGAGTATTCAGTTTACTTTTTTTCAACCTTCTTAAGAGGACCACTACATTTTGTCGACCCGATAAAGAACATAATTCTAATTGAAGCAGTTTATAACAGTGTAATTTCTATATTTATATTTATAATAGTTATTAAGTTGCATATTCGGTTTGAGGAATATGACAAAAACTCCAGAAGGTATTAAAGAAAAAAGCTTGGGAAATTTATGCTGGCGGTGAGGTTATGGAAAAAAGGTCAAATGAGAGATTTGTGTTGCTGGGGATTATGTATTTATTGGTTTTTGTTGTAATTGTGATTCAGCTGGTAAACCTTCAGATTATAAACGGAAAAGAGAATGACCAGAACTCTCAACAGAGGCTTCTTCAGGAGAGGGAGATTATTGCCTCAAGGGGTATAATAGCAGACACCAATGGAATACCAATAGCTACAAACAGGATTGGTTATACTGTTCATGTGGCAAAGACAAATCTTAAAGAAGCTCAAGTAAACGAAATGATTTTTAAACTAGCACGAATTTTTGAAAGCAATGGTGACTCGCTAGAGTCAGGTCTTATTAAATACTTGACATACGATCCTATTGCATATGGCAGTAACTTGACAAAATCGGAAAAAGCATTGGAAAAGTGGAAGTCTGAGATGGTCTTGAAAGAGAAAGATATGGAACTATTGAAGACTCCAGAAGATGTGTTTAGATATTTCAGGGAAAAGAAATTTAGTATTGATGAGAAGTATACTGACGAAGAAGCTTATAAAATAATGTGCGTAAGGTATGATATGCTTATAAAGGGTTATACGGCAGTTAACCCCCTTCGTATTGCAAAGGATGTAGATATAAAAACAGTAGCTCAGATTGAGGAGAGGAGTCATGAATTTCCTGGGGTATTGATTGATATTGAACCAGAGAGGAAATATGTAGAGCCCTCTAATATTGCTCATATATTGGGTTATATAGGCATGCTTAGTGATGAGGAATATGCGGCTAATAGGGATTTAGGATATAAATTAAATGACACAATAGGTAAGGTAGGTATTGAGAAAGCTGCGGAGAATTACTTGAGGGGAATTAATGGTAAGAAAAGAGTAGAAGTAGATACAAGCGGAAGACTTACTTCAGAACTCAGTAGCGAACCGGCAATACCGGGCAACAATGTCTATCTTACTATCAACTCAAGGCTTCAGAAAGTTGCTATGGAATCCTTAGAACGAAATATCGAATTAGTAAGGTCAAAGGCTGATAATAGGAAGAATTTTGGAGATGCTTATGCCGGTGCGGTTGTTGCCATGGATGTCAATAACGGTGAAATCTTGGCTATGGCAAGTTATCCAACTTATGATCCGAGTATTTTCCTACCGGGATGTGATGATCCGGAAGCTGAAAAGAAAAAAAGCGAGTTTATGTTTGACGAGAAAAATAGACCTATGCTCAACAGAGCTATTGGAGGAATATACACACCAGGATCTGTTTACAAACCTCTTACAGCTATAGCTGCACTTGAAGAAGGTGTAATACGACCAGATACAAAGATTTATGACAGAGGATATGAAGATATTGGAGGAATGAGATTCTTTTGTTTGGATTATAGAAATGGATATGGAGGCTGTGGAAGTATAAATCTCAAAGAAGCTCTAGCTACCTCCTGCAATATATATTTCCATATACTTGGACGTGATACTGGAATTGATAAAATTGATAAATGGGCTAAATTATTTGGACTTGGAGAACTAACCGGAATTGAAATTCCAAATGAAGAGGCAAAGGGTATAAGAGCTAATAGAGAGACGAAAAAGGAACGCAGGAATGATATATGGAGACCAGCAGATACGGCACAGTCAGCAATAGGCCAATTTGACAACATGTTTACTCCGATTCAAATGGCAAGTTATGTTAGCACCCTTGCAAATGGAGGAAAGAGATATAAACCACATTTGATAAAAAGTGTTAAAAGATATGATGGTTCGATAGTCATGGAAACTAAGCCAGAATATGAAGCTGTTCCTGTTAGTAAAGAAACAATTGAGGCAATAAATAGGGGGATGATAGAGGTTTCAACTGGTATTGAAGGTACTGCAGCATCTGAGTTTAGAGACTTTCCTTTTACTGTTGCATCAAAAACCGGAACGCCTGAAACGGGGAAAGAATCTCAAGGAAGTTCATCGAATAGCTTGTTTATTGCCTATGCACCGGCTGAAAAGCCAGAAATAGCAGTAGTTGTGGTTATTGAACATGGTGTGTGGGGAAAGAACTCAATTCCAGTTGCAAAGGATGTGCTAAGAGAGTACTTTGGCTTAAATAGTGACAAATATACCGATGATCAAATTGCTGTAGAAGAGGTAAAATTCACAAGGTAAGAAATAACAAGAAACAACTTCCTGTTTTTGTAGTTTGATTGTTTTTTCTTAGGTTATCGCTACAAGTCATGTTTCTTACAAGGAAGTTAGTTTTACTGTTTCTAATATACTAGTACAATGGGGGTTAGGTTAAATGAATGAAGGCAGTGTGGTTTTTAAAGGTTCATTAAACTGTCTAACTATTATTATGAAAGAAGAAGTAGACTTTGATGAGATATTGAGTCAAATGGAGGGGAAAATCCTGTCGGCAGGAAAGTTTTTTAGGGGTGCAAAGCTTATGGTAAAGTACCGTGGTAAAAAGCTATCCTCTGCTGAAGAAGAAAAAGTATTTCAGCTGCTTCAAACAAAAAGTGGAGCAGAAATAACTGGTATTGAGATGGATATGGAAGAACCTATTAAGCAAGAAGTAGAGCCAGTGCCTCAGCCACATGCAAAGATTCGGATGAGTAATTTCTATTTTAAAGGATTAGAAGAAGGAATAACCAAATTTTATAGAGGTACTGTAAGGTCAGGGCAGCTTATCAATTTTGATGGAAATATTGTAGTGATAGGTGATGTTAATCCTGGAGCGGAAATAGTTGCCATGGGAAATGTAGTTGTAATGGGATCCTTAAGGGGGATAGTACATGCGGGAGCTAATGGAAATAAACAAGCGATTGTTGTAGCTCTTAATCTTCAGCCTACTCAATTAAGGATTGCAGATGTTATAACACGCTCTCCTGACGAAAAGGATACTAGCGGACAGTTTGTACCAGAACTAGCATATATTAAGGATGATATTGTGTACATTGAGAGCTATCTACCCGCAAGATAAGGTGTTTTAAAAAAATCATTATTCAATATATATGGTTTCAATCGAATAATGAAGCTATAAAGCTTCAAATAGAGGAACATTATTTTGTAATGCAAAAATATAAATCGGCTTTTTATTAAACATCCTTTGAACAGTTGTTTTTTTGGAATAATCTAATATTTTTTGATAAAATACCTAAAAAAATTCATATAATTCAAATGTACTATATAATGAACAATTGACAAATGACTAAAAGAAATATATAGTGTTATTAATGATAAAAATTGAATTTATATACAACATGTATTTATTTAACATAATACAAAATTGTTTTTTATACTGATGTACTTATTTTAATACATCTTATTCAAATGAAATTTATTAAAAAAATAGCTGTTTTTTTACAATGAAATAGCATTTTTCTGAATCTATGTCGGGAGGTAGGCACAAATATGGGAGAGGTTATTGTAATAACTTCAGGCAAAGGCGGTGTAGGAAAAACTACAACGACTGCTAATATTGGTACAGGATTGGCACTTCAAGGTAAAAGAGTTGTTTTGCTTGATACGGATATAGGACTTAGAAATCTAGATGTAGTTATGGGGTTGGAGAACAGAATTGTATATGATCTTGTTGACGTAATTGAAGGGACTTGCAGAGTAAAACAGGCTTTGATAAAGGATAAGAGATATGACGGTCTTCATTTACTGCCTGCTGCCCAGACAAGAGACAAATCGTCAGTGTCTCCCGAACAAATGACCAAATTAACAAATGATTTGAGAGAGGAGTTTGATTTTATTTTGGTAGATTGTCCCGCTGGTATAGAGCAGGGCTTTAAGAATGCCATTGCTGGTGCAGACAGGGCTATAGTTGTTACTACACCTGAAGTTTCAGCAGTAAGAGATGCAGATAGGATTATAGGGTTACTCGAAGCTAATGAGTTGAGAAATCCCAAATTGCTTATCAACAGAGTTAGACATGATATGGTAAAACGCGGAGACATGATGTCAATTGACGACATTATTGATATACTTGCTATCGACCTAATAGGAGTAGTTCCCGATGATGAAAAGATAATTGTATCTACAAACAGAGGTGAACCGGCTGTTACAGATAATAAGTCTCTTGCAGGAGAGGCTTATAGAAGTATGACACGCAGAATACTTGGCGAAAATGTTCCTATTATCAATCTTGAAAGCGACGAAGGATTTATGTTTAAAATTAAAAAACTATTTGGTTTGAGAGCAAACTAATTAAGGGAGGAGAATTATGTTGCTAGATTTATCGAAGATATTTGGCAGGTCTAAAGCGTCAAAAGACTTTGCAAAGGAACGACTGAAGCTAGTACTAATCCATGACAGAGCAAATGTCTCTCCTCAGTTTTTGGAGATGGTTAAAGGAGAAATCATTAAAGTTATATCCAATTATATGGATATAGATGAAAACACACTTGATATACAAATGACCAGAACAAAAAGTGAAGAGGGGGACCGTATTGTTCCCGCTTTGGTAGCGAACATTCCGATAAAAAATGTAAAAAACAGCGGAAAATAAGCTATGCTTAATAATTTTCAATGAAGTGCTTTTTAGCATTACTGGTATTTATTATGTTAAAGAGCACTTTTTGTTTCTGACTTCAATTTAAGGGATGATATTCAGGTAAGATGGAAGGGTGTAGTATGAATATAGCATTGATAGCACACGACAAAAAAAAAGAATTAATGGCTTCCTTTTGTATAGCTTATAGGAGTATATTGAAAAATCATACTTTATTTGCTACAGGTACAACAGGGGCTATAATTGTTGAGGCTACAGGTCTGAATGTGCAAAAGTTTTCGCCGGGGTTAATGGGAGAACAGCAGATTAGTGCTAGAGCTGCATACAATGAGCTTGACCTTGTGCTTTTTTTTAGAGACCCTGTTACTGCTCAGTCTCATGAACCGGACATAAGTTCACTTTTGAGATCCTGCGATATAAATAATATTCCCTTTGCTACAAATTTAGGTACAGCTGAAATATTAATCCGAGGTCTTGAAAGAGGAGATTTGGATTGGAGGGAAATAATAGGAAAATAGTGTTTAGTTGTTACATATTCAATAATAAATAGTTATAGCAAAGATTATAGCCTTCATTTTATGGAGGTTTATTTTTTTCTCAACATATAAAGTAATATTTTATTCTATTCCAAAATATAATCTAGTATATTGTAAAGTTGGTATAAAGACTTTTTTCTTCTCTTTACGAAGCATTGAAAGGAAATATAAGATACAGATTTAGGAAAAAGAGGTGTTTTATCGGTGGATGATATAGTTTATAGACCAAGGTACCAAAGACACTTATCGAGCCAGCCAAAAAGAAAGACAAGAAAAAGTAAGAGGGATAAAAATAGATTTGCACAGAAGTTTATTACAAAAACTATCCGACAAACATTGATATGTTTTGCAGTGTTTTTACTTATAATGTCTTTAACAAAAATAAAGATACCACAAGCTGTTTTTTTGCAAAATAAACTGAAAGGTGTTATGTCCTATAATATTGACCTTAAAGATACCTTTAGTGATATACATTATGTATTTAATAATCTTGCTGAGGAAACAGAGAATAGTGATGAAGCAGATTATTCATTAGATGGAAGTGAGGGATTAGAAAGTAATGTACTAGATGCAAGTATATTGACGGACAACGGAAATCAGGAAAGATATAATGAAGAACTTGAGCCTGTAAGTGCATTGTATACAGAAGAAGGATCGTTAGTTGAAAGTATGGAATACGAAAATGATGATTCTCAAACGTTTGAGTCTGAAATTACTAGACAACAGAATGGGTCAGAAAACGAAAAGATATTCGGGAACGCCGGATATTCCTTTCTAATCCCTGTAGGGGGTATAATTGGATCCTTTTATGGAGAAAGGCTACACCCCATAAAAAATACAACCTTGTTTCACAAAGGAATTGATATTGAAGCACAAAGCGGAACACCTATAAAAGCTTCATATGATGGAGAAGTAATAGAAGCTGATCAAGAAGCAAGCTATGGTAATTATGTAAAGTTAAAACATATTGATGGATTGACTACTTTATATGCTCATTGCTCGAAACTACTCGTGAGCAAAGGTCAAAAGGTAAGTAAAGGCGATGTTATTGCAGAAGTTGGTGCTACAGGGGCAGCGAACGGTCCGCATTTACATTTTGAGGTACGAAAGGATAATACAACAGTTAATCCACTAGACTATATTACACTTTCAGATAGTGAATAAATAAGGCGATTGAAGGATTTTTATTATTTTTTAGCTTTGTGGCGATATACTGTTTTGCAGTGCTAATCCCTTAGAAGATTGCCAATATAAATAAGAGAGGTGGTGAAGTTCTAAATTTTAGTTCGAGTACTAAAAAAGCCTCTTAAAATTGAGATTGATCCCACACTTTTAGTTGTAATAATATTAATGTACTTTTTTGATTATCACTACAAATATATGTTAACCTACATTGCTCTTATAGTTCATGAAGCATCTCATATATTTGTTTCATTGGTCCAAGGTGAAAAGCCACATAAGTTGAGAGTATTTCCTATAGGGTTAAATGCGGTTTTTTGTAAAAATATTTATAAAGATACAAATAATTTTCTCATCAACATAAGCGGTCCATTATCAAATATACTGATATCTTTACTGTGTTTTTTATTAAGCACATATTATTTGCCTAGATCAGATAATATGAGTTTTTTTATCTTAACAAATGTATTCCTTGCTGTATTTAATATGATTCCGATTATACCTCTTGACGGGGGAAAGATATTTAGAGATATTCTTATTTCCCAAATAGGATTGTTTAAAGCACACAAGTACACAAGAAGAGTTACAAAAGGGATGGGATTATTCATAATTCTTGTGGGAATAATTCAGTTGCATGGTAATATATTCAACTTTAGTCTTATATTTTTAGGTAGTTACATTTTTTATTGCTTAAAGTATGAGGAGTCGGAGGTATATTTTATGAACATCAAAAACCTTGTTTATAAACGGTCGAGGTTCTTGCGAAAAGGAGTGTATCCAGGAAGAGAACTAGTGGTTATCAAAACTATGCGTTTAGGAGATATTGTTAAAGATATGGACTTTGACAGGTTTCATATTATATATGTACTAGATGAAGATATGAGATTGGCTAAAATTTTTACAGAGCAGGAGATTATAGATAACATGTCAAAATTTGATAGTGAAATAAGCTTTGAAGAACTTATAAACGCTATGGCATAGACAAGAGGTGATTTCTCAGTGTTTCTAGAAAACACTAATAATTCATTTTTATTATCATTTATTCATAATGTGAAATTATAGCACTAAGTTCAATATAATTCTCTATCGAAAAAAGTTTGCGAAATAGATGCAAACTTTTTCGATAAAGGATCTACAGAACTCCTACATTCTCCAGTATTTCTTTGCTGGATTTTGGTCTGTTCATTGTCAGAAGATGTATTCCGTCAACACCATTATCAATTAAATCTCTGATTTGCTTACTTGCGTATTCAATACCGGCTTTTCTCATATCTTCAGCATTATTACAGTATTTATCCATCATCAATACTAGCTTAGCAGGTATTGATGCACCGCACATTGAAGCAATTCGCTTAATTTGATCGGCTTTAAATACTGGCATTATACCTGCCGTTATAGGACAATTTATACCAATGACCGCTGTTTTATCGAGAAAATCATAGAAGATCCTATTTTCAAAAAACAGTTGTGTTACAAGAAAGTCGACACCAGTATCAACTTTTTGCTTAAGATATCTTAAGTCATCCTTAAGTCGGGCACTATTTACATGACCTTCAACGTAAGCTGCGGCTGAAATGCAAAAATCATTTTTACTTCTAATGTAAGATATTAACTCATTTGCATATTCAAATGTATTCTTGCTAAAGTCAAAATCCGGCTGGTCTATTGGAGGGTCCCCACGTAGTGCTAATATATTCTCTAGATTATTGTCATGTAAGGATTGGAGGAGTTTGTCGATCTCCTCTTTTGAATGTCCTACACAGGTAAAGTGTGCCATGCTTTCAATGGAATACTCGTTTTTTATTTTTGATGCTATTTCTATAGTTCTGTCTTTTGCACTACCTCCTGCTCCATAGGTAACACTTATGAAGTGAGGGGTCAAATTTTTAAACTGCTCTAGTGTATCAAAAATAGTTTCAATAGGAGTATCAAATTTAGGTGGAAAAATTTCAAAAGAGATTACTGTTTTTTTTTCTTTGAACAAATCTAAAATTTTCATTTATAACCTCCTAAACTAATTATATGATAAAGCCATTATAGCATATTGAAGCATAGCTGCAAATTATATACTGGGAAATTATTCTGAGACAGTTGGGCATAGAAGAGTCTAAAAAGTGCAAGGTTATCATTACTACCGCTTTAAATGACCTCGGGACAATTTCTAAAACCTATAATAACGACTGTGAGGCATATGCGGTTAAACCAATTAATACAGAAAAATTTATTGAGGTTATGAAGAGTTTAAAACTTATCTAGATGGTAAGGTTTTTTATACATAAGCTTTACATCCCTTTTTTGAAGTAATATACTATTAATTGGGGTGATATTTTTGCAAATAATAAAGGTTAAAACTCCGTCAAGGACGGCTATGGTTGATATAACATCAAAAATACAGGATATTGTAAGAGAAGAGGGGAAAAAATCAGGAATTTGCCAAATATTTGTTCCACATACTACGGCAGGAATTACTATTAATGAAAATGCAGATCCCGATGTTGTAGATGATATTTTAATGCAAATCAACAAAATAGTACCCTTTGAAGATGGATACAAGCATTTTGAAGGAAATTCGGCTGCCCACATAAAAGCAAGTATGTTTGGTTTTTCACAGCAGGTAATAATTGAGAATGCACGGCTTGTTCTTGGTCAATGGCAGGGAATATATTTTTGTGAGTTCGACGGTCCTCGTAATAGAGAGGTTTACGTAAAAGTTATTTAGGTACAATAAAATATTTGATAGGCATAGAATTTATTGACACTTAAATAGGCAGTATGATATATTCTATGTAAATTGAAATTAAGTATATTATCTTCAGGGATAGGTGAGAATCCTTACCGGCGGTAGGCACTGAAATGTTTGCAAGCCCGCGAGCCTAATGGCAGATCTGGTCAAATTCCAGAGCCGACAGTATATTGTGTTTAGGTCTATATACACAAAAAGTCTGGATGGAAGAAGATAAGTTATTATTCCTTATGTGAGTGGTAAATTATCCCTGGAGAGTAATCTAGGGTTTTTTTGCGTTAAGGAAATTTATCTTTCTACATATGTTGCAATAAACATTCTACACATATTTTGGATATTGCAACTTATTTAGATTATTTAGTGGGAAATTAAATAGGTAAAAGGTGATTTATTTTGAACAAGCATGATTACTATATGAGAAGAGCTATAGAACTTGCCCAAAAAGGATGGGGTAGGACAAATCCGAATCCGTTGGTGGGTGCTGTAATTGTTAAAGACGATAGAGTGATTGCGGAGGGGTTCCATGAAGCTATAGGCTGTGCTCATGCAGAGGTAGCCGCCTTTAGTAATGCTATAGAGGATGTGTCTGGGGGAACTCTCTATGTTAATCTCGAACCATGTTCCCATTATGGAAGGACTCCACCCTGTGCAAAGGCGATAATTGAATCGAACATTGCAAAGGTTGTAATAGCAATGATTGATCCTAATCCGAAAGTATCGGGGAAAGGAATTGAAATGCTTAGGGATGCTGGAGTTGGGGTTGAAGTAGGAGTTGCTGAGGAGGAAGCTAAAAAACTCAATGAAATATTTATAAACTATGTAGTAAAAAAGAAGCCTTTTGTAATTCTAAAAACAGCAATGACTCTTGATGGGAAAATTGCTTCGACAAACGGGGATTCAAAGTGGGTAACTTCGGAAGCATCGAGAAATCATGTTCATTTATTACGGGATAGGGTTGCAGCTATAATGGTTGGAATAAATACAGTAATAAAGGATGATCCTATGCTTACCACAAGGCTTGTAGACAGAGTTGGAACTGATCCTACAAGAATAATTGTTGACAGCAAGGGGAGCATTCCTCTAGATAGTAGAGTTTTATCTAAGGACTCAAAAGCAGAGGTTATTTTAGCAACCACAAATAATATAGCTAAGGATAAGGAAAAGCAGCTTATTGAGAAGGGTGTAAAGATAATAAAAGCAGAGGGTAAGGATGGGCGTGTAGATCTTAAAAGACTTTCACAAAAGTTATATGCACTTGAGATTGATAGTGTGCTTTTAGAAGGTGGAGGGACGCTAAATGCAGCAGCACTTGATGCTGGTATCGTGGATAAGGCTATGTTTTTTATTGCTCCTAAGATATTAGGCGGAAAAGATGCTGTTACGCCTGTTGAGGGAAAAGGTATACAATTAATGAGTGAAGCATCAACGTTAAAAGATGTTTCTTTATCAAAATTTGGGGAAGATATACTCGTGGAAGGCTATTTGTAAATGATTTGTCTTATCAAAAACTATATATTTTGCAATAAACGTTTTCGTTGTTTTTAGGTTTTGCTAAATATATAACCTTTATAATTTTTTGGAGTGTGTAATATGTTTACTGGTATAATTGAAGAGGTTGGAAAAGTAAGAGGGATTGTCCACGGAAGCAAATCCATAAGGCTTTCAATACAATGTAATGAAATAATGGACGATGTAAAACTAGGAGATAGCATTGCGGTAAACGGAATATGCCTTACTGTAGTTAATAAAAGAAGTGATGAATTTACAGCTGACGTAATGCCAGAAACAATGAGAAAAACCGGATTGGGAAATCTTAAGGTGGGAGATGAAGTTAATCTTGAGCGTGCATTGAGGTTGTCCGATCGATTTGGAGGACATATTGTATCTGGGCATATTGACGGTACAGGCGTGATAGTTGATAAAACGCAGGAGGACAATGCAATTTGGCTAACAATAGAAGCGACCAGGGAGGTCTTAAAATATATTGTTATGAAAGGTTCAGTGGCATTAGATGGTACTAGTCTAACCGTTGCTTTTATAGATGAGAAGTGTTTTAAAGTTTCACTTATACCGCTTACAGCTGGAGTTACGACTTTAGGGTCAAAAGAAGTTGGAAGTAAGATAAATATTGAATGTGATATGCTCGGAAAGTATATTGAAAAACTGATCTTTCACAATAACTTAGAAGAAAATAACAAATGCAGGGATATATCCCTTGATTTTTTAAGAAAAAACGGATTTGCTTAGGTAGGTGTTTAAAAAAAACAGGTGGTCAATTATCCTTTGGAAAAATTGATTTGATTACGCTTCTTTCGAACGAAGTGAAAGAGGCAAAAACGGTGGGGCTTGATGACTCGGAGTTTTTGTTTTTTGAAATAACCTTATAGATTTTTGGAGGTGTGTTTATGAAATTTGATACAATTGAAGCTGCGATAGAAGAAATTAAACAAGGTAAAATGATAATTGTTATTGATGATGAAGATAGAGAAAATGAGGGAGATTTTATAATGGCTGCGGAGTTGGTAACCCCGGAAGACATTAATTTTATGGCGAAGTATGGAAGAGGTCTGATTTGTTCACCCATTACAGAATCTCGGGCTAAAGAGCTTGGAATTAATATAATGGTGGAAAAAAATACAGATCAAATGAAAACAGCTTTTACGGTGACAGTAGATCATAAAACATCTACTACAGGTATTTCTGTATTTGAAAGATCAAAAACAATAAAGGAGCTTACAAATCAAGAGGCCAAACCTGCTGATTTTGTTCGCCCGGGGCACGTGTTTCCGTTGGTCGCAAAAGACGGTGGAGTTTTGAAGAGAACGGGACATACTGAGGCAGCTGTCGATTTTGCTAAATTGGCAGGTTTGTACCCTGCAGGTGTTATTTGCGAGATTATGAATGAAGATGGAACAATGGCAAGGGCACCGCAATTGATGGAATTTGCGAAAAAACATAACTTGAAAATTGTCACCATTGCCGATCTTATAAGTTACCGAAGAAATAACGAAAAGCTTATAAGCAAAGCATCCGAGGCAAAACTACCTACCAAATATGGTGAATTTAAAATTGTAGCTTTTGAAAATGAAATAAACGGTGAACATCATGTGGCATTAGTTATGGGAGATGTTGCTAGTGAGAATGAACCGATTTTAGTAAGGGTGCATTCGGAATGCCTAACAGGAGACGCCTTCCATTCTTTGAGATGTGATTGTGGAGAACAGCTTGAAGCAGCGTTAAGGGAGATAGCAGCAGCAGGAAAAGGTGTTTTGCTCTATATGCGGCAGGAAGGCAGAGGAATAGGTCTTGTAAACAAGGTTCGTGCCTATGAGCTTCAAGATGAAGGTAAAGATACGGTTGAGGCTAATGTGCTTTTAGGATTTCCTGAAGATATGAGGGATTACGGAATAGGAGCCCAAATATTATACGATCTTGGTATTAGAAAGATCCGATTACTTACTAACAACCCTAAAAAACTAGTTGGACTTGCAGGTCATGGACTTGAAATGGTTGAAAGGGTCCCGCTTCAAATAAAAGAAAATGAAGTTAACAAGTTTTATTTAAAAACTAAAAAAGATAAAATGGGTCATATGCTAAAGGATCTGTAAGGAAGTATTGGCAGTTTCAAAAAGTAAGGTATTTCAAAGAAACTCTTTAGTCGGAATTGATGGTCTATACCTAACAAAATCAGTTTTTTGAAACACCTAAACTAAAATATTAAAACATACGATCTCGGGAGGATGATTAGAATGGGAATTAAGACAAATGAAGGAAAACTTATTGCAAGTGGCTTAAACTATGGAATAGTAGTAGGTCGTTTTAATGAATTTATCAGCAGTAAGCTTTTAGGAGGTGCAATTGATGCTCTATTAAGACATGGAGCAGAAGAGTCAAATATAGAGGTTTCGTGGGTGCCTGGAGCTTTTGAAATACCTTTGGTAGCTTCAAAAATGGCAGCCTCAAAGAAATTTGATGCTATAATATGTGTTGGAGCTGTGATAAGAGGTTCAACACCGCATTTTGATTATGTATCTAGTGAAGTGTCAAAAGGTGTTGCAAAAGTATCTTTAGATTCGGGATTGCCTGTTATTTTTGGAGTATTGACTACAGATACAATTGAGCAAGCTATTGAAAGAGCAGGCACAAAGGCAGGTAATAAAGGATATGATGCAGCTGTTACTGCAATAGAAATGGCCAACCTGTTAAAATCTTTATAAGCGTTAGGATATTATTTCTTTCTTTGCTAATTTACAACATTTATATTGCGGCAAATTAGAAGAATTTAGAACCATGGCATTCAGTATTCAGAATATTAATTTTTCCTTATTCTGAATTCTGAATCCAGAATTCAAGATGCTCAATCTAAGCATTGCTATAACTTTCTTAGAGTAAAAAGTTTAGAAAAATCAATTTGTTTTGCTATCGCAATTGACATTTATTTTAGCTCTTTAAACTTTCTAATGGATTCTTCCTGCTCTTTTTTCAGCAATACTAAGTATTTCTTTAAAAGATTAGGTGTATGTATATCAGTATATACAATCTTGAGCCCATACTCGTAGTTATATGTATCCTTTACCTTTCTTATTATAGAGGCTTTAAGATTAATTGTAACGCCGGAACCCGCATGTATCTCGAATTTAAGTTCTTGATAAAGAGGGAAATCTGTTTTTGAAAATATCATCATTCCGGTATAGCTAATATTTTTAACAATGGCAAGATGCTTTTTTTGTGATTCTCCAATTCTTGCCTCGGCATAAAGCGATACTGGAAACCTTACAAAGAGTCTTTTGTTAGTAGTAGTTTCACAATTATCAATTTTAATTTCAATTGTATTGTGTTCCTTTTCTAAATTGAGAATTGTACAGCTTGAAATATAGATTTCATTTTCTAACTCCGAACCGAGCACTAAAGGATCACCCTGTGAACAGTTGAGGAGCGTTAAGTCTTCAAAAAGCCTTACTTTTAATACTTCATTTTGAGATTCCAGTACATGACTTTTAAATAGCTTCGTTCCGGAGAAATGACGAACAGATACAATGTCTCCTGCCTTAATTTCCATTAATATCACTCCATTACTATTATTGAAGTAAAATGCATGAAAAGACCTATTAGTGCTAATAAGATAAAACAATTTAGAAATAGCTTATAGTATAATAATATATCATAATATCATTAATAACAAGACAAAAAAATACAACGAATCCAATTAAAAACTTACTGTATAAAAATAATAACATATTGTAAAGGTAGCTGCAAGTGCAAAAGAATAAAAAGCTACAACTTGTTTATTTACATTGTTCTATTTTTTATTCTTGATACAATAATAGAGATTAGAGATTCTTCAAGGGATACTAATGGTATGATGAGGAAGGATTAAGGAGCTAAATGCTTTGGTGTATAAAAATGCCACAAAAAAGGTATTGACAAACTATCTATAACCTTGTATAATTACTTTTGCGAATTGTTGATGTGCGGGTTTAACTCAGCGGTAGAGTGTCACCTTGCCAAGGTGAAAGTCGCGAGTTCAAATCTCGTAACCCGCTCCAACTTATCATGTAGGGTGTTTTAGTAAACACCCTGCTGAATTTGCGGGTGTAGTTCAATGGTAGAACATCAGCCTTCCAAGCTGATTGCGTGGGTTCGATTCCCATCACCCGCTCCATTTTAACGCCGTATGGATTTACCCATACGGCGTTTTTCAATATAATCTCACAAAATTCTTCTAAAACCCACTAATTTTATACAATCACTACTACTTTCTTATTCCATATAAACCCCAACAGATTTTTATTGGAATAAATAATTAATATGTTATAATAATTGTGTATAAGAATAGGAGGGATATATATGTTTTCTGTTACTTTAAGAGAGGTTATAGATGAATTTCAGCTTGAAGATATATCGAATTGTAAAAGACTTGACGATATTTTAATTACTTCCTCGGATATAAACCGCCCCGGTCTGCAGCTTGTGGGTTATCTTGAGTATTTCGGTACTGATAGAATTCAGATAATAGGAAAAGTTGAGACAACTTATTTGTCAGCTATGACGAAAGAAGAGCGTTACTCAAGGTTAGATGAGTTTTTTAAATGTGGTTTTCCATGTATGGTTGTTGCTAGAGGGTTAGAGGTTTTCCCTGAGATGATAGATGTATCTCGCAAGTATGATATCCCTGTCCTTAGAACGAATGACATTACTTCTAGATTTTTAAGCGGACTAATTAGATACCTTAATGTGCAGTTGGCACCAAGAATAACTAAGCATGGAGTATTTGTTGAAGTATATGGTGAGGGTATCTTAATTCTTGGAGAAAGCGGAGTTGGTAAAAGCGAGACGGCCTTAGAGCTTGTCAAGAGAGGGCACAGACTTGTAGCGGATGATGTTGTTGAGATAAGAAGAGTATCGGATAAATCGCTTGTGGGAACAGCTCCTGATATTATAAGGCACTTTATAGAAATAAGAGGTATTGGGATTCTAGATGTCAAAAACCTTTACGGTGTAGGTTCGGTAAAAGTAACTGAAAACATAAATTTAGTTATACAATTAGAGTTTTGGAATGAAAAGAAAAATTATGACCGTTTAGGGCTTGTGGATGAATACACAGATATTCTTGGTATAAATGTACCTTGTCTTGTAATCCCCGTAAGACCTGGTAGAAACCTAGCTATTATTGCCGAAGTGGCAGCAATGAACAACAGACAAAAGAAAATGGGATACAATGCGGCTAAAGTCTTAAACGAAAGAGTTTTAGGGGAAATTAATAAGGCTACACAGGAATAAAATAGGGGGGAAGAAATTGAAATTTGTTGTAGATACGCATACTCATACAGTAGCAAGCGGACATGCTTACAGTACTGTACAGGAAATGGCAAGGGAAGCCTATGTCAATGATATTGAAATGTTTGCAATCACCGATCATGGTCCAGCTTTGAAAGGTGCTCCTTATTACTATCATTTTACTAATATGCGAGCAATTCCAGATGTGTTGTACGGAGTCAGAATTTTAAAAGGTGTGGAGGCCAATATAATAGACTATAATGGAAATTTGGATATGCCAAAAGTGTGCTTGAAAAGACTTGATTTTGTTATAGCGAGTTTTCATGATATATGTATTGAGCCCGCTTCAATAGAAGAGCATACCAATGCCTATTTAAATCTTATGAAAAATCCTTTTGTCGATGCTATTGGGCATCCCGGTACTCCAGAATTTGAAGTAGATATTGAAAAGGTGGTCTCAGCAGCAAAGAAATACGGCAAGTTTATTGAAATAAATAATAATTCTTTTACTGTAAGGTATGGTTGTGAAGAAAACTGCTTGAATTTTGCCCTTGAGTGCAAAAAGCAGGGTGTAAAAATAGTATGTGGAAGTGATGCACATATAAGCTTTGATGTAGGGAAGTTTGATGAGGTATATACTTTACTTGAAAGGATTGATATGCCGGAAGAACTCATTATGAATACAAAGGCATCTAACTTTATTGAATATATTAACAATAAAAGGAAAAGAATAAGAATGTCTGATTTAATTCTATAAAGGAATTAAAGAAAGTAGAATATATATAGGGATGTTGTAGCAAAAATAAGGAGCTGGAATAATTGGAAAAGGAAAAATATATAAAGCTTTTAGAGGATATTGCAGGTAAAGAAAATGTAAAAGAGGATGAACCTATGAAGGAGCATACTTCTTTTAAAATTGGAGGACCTGCGGATTGTTTGGTTACACCTCCTTCAGTGCAAAGTTTATGTGAAGTGATAAGGTTATGCAATATAGAAAAAATGCCGATTTTCATAATGGGTAATGGAACAAACCTTCTGATATCGGATAAGGGAATAAGAGGAGTAGTTGTCAAGCTATATGATAATTTGAACAGTTGTTTGGTAAAAGAGGATTGTATTGAAGCTTATGGTGGTATATTACTTTCAAAGCTTTCTAACGTTGCTCTTGAAAATGAGCTTGAAGGTTTAGAATTTGCATCCGGTATACCTGGGACACTAGGTGGTGCCGTTGCTATGAATGCCGGAGCTTATGGTGGAGAAATGAAGGATGTTGTATTGGAAACAGAGTTTATAGATAGAGAGGGAAATCTAAAAAAGGTTCGAGAAAATGAGCATGAATTTGGATATAGAACCAGCTTTATTCAAAAGCAGTCCGGTATTGTAGTGAGGTCTGTCATTAAGCTGAAAAAGGGTGACAGAGCTGCTATTAAAGCATTAATTGATGATTTTACAGGAAGGCGTCAGGATAAGCAACCTCTAGAGTTGCCTAGTGCAGGGAGTGTGTTTAAAAGACCGGAAGGGTATTTTGCGGGTAAGTTGATTGAAGATTCCGGTCTCAGGGGCTACTGTATAGGTGGTGCTCAAGTGTCGGATAAACATTGTGGATTTATTGTAAATAAAGGAAATGCAACCTCAAAGGATGTAATGGATTTGGTAAGACATATACAGAAAACAGTTAAGGACAAATTCAATGTTGAACTACAAACAGAAATAAGGATTGTAGGAGAACAATAAAATTATACTTTTTATTGTATACAGTAATTCAAAAAACAACTGATCAAGTGGGTGTTTCAAAAATCTGATTCGCGTTTGTTTTGCTTAGCAAAATGATGTTCTGTTTTAGAGCTATTTATCTTTCATGATGGAATTTACGCCTTAATATTGAAAAGGTTGTTTTTGAAATGACCTTATAGGAGGTACAAATGAGATTTTTAATTATAACAGGAGTATCGGGAGCAGGCAAAAGCTTGGTTGTGAAATATTTGGAGGATTTAGGTTTTTTTTGTGTTGACAACCTGCCTCCTGTATTAATACCTAAATTTGCCGAGATTTGTGTTCAAAGTAGAGGAAAGATAAATAAAATAGCGTTGGTTATAGATATCCGGGGTGGTGAGCTTTTTAATGCTCTATTTCCTGAGCTTGATGCCTTAAAAGAAGCCGGATTGTCCTATGAGATATTGTTTTTAGAAGCATCGGATAAAGTGCTTATAAAAAGGTTTAAGGAGAGCAGAAGAATTCATCCTCTTGCTCCTGAAGGCAGGTTGATAAAAGGCATAAATCAGGAAAGAGAGCTTTTAAGTGAAATAAAGAGAATTGCAACTTATATAGTGGACACTTCAAATCTAACTCCAAGACAGCTTAAAGAAGAGATATCCAATATATTCGTCGAGGGTAAAAAATTTGACGGAATGATAATAAATATAATATCCTTCGGTTTTAAGTATGGAATTCCTATAGACTGTGATCTAGTCTTTGATGTAAGGTTTATACCAAATCCCTATTATATAGACAGTATGAAAAGGCAGACAGGAAAAAATGATGCAGTTAGGGAGTATGTTTTGGGATTTAACGAGACCATAGTATTTTTATCAAAGCTTTATGATATGCTAGAGTTCTTGCTGCCTAGTTATGTGAAGGAAGGAAAGTCTCAACTTGTTGTAGGAATAGGTTGTACTGGAGGTAGGCATAGATCTGTTGCTATTTCTGAGGCTTTATATGCCCATCTTTCCGGTAAAGAACATAGAGTGGTTATCGAACACAGAGATATAGAAAAGGATAGCAGGGGGGCAAAGAAATGAGACTTCTCAATTTAGTGAGATGTAATAGAAGAAGTCGTATATATTTGCTGTTGAGTTTTTCAGGGTTGGTTGATGTTCTATTTGGGATTTTTGTGTTTTTTAAGTATCGTGGTATTTTTGAAAGGTTTTTTTCATTAATTCTAGTATTGCTAGGGAGTGTCTTATTGTACATTGCCCTTCGATGCTTAAAGAATTATATTGTTAGAAGCCGATGCAAAGAGGGTACACCAAAACTATCGGATGGTGAAGCAGAAGGGATAGCAAAAGGACCTAAGATCGTTGTAATTGGTGGCGGAACAGGTCTTTCCACCATGCTGAGAGGTTTAAAGTCGTATAGTTCAAATTTGACCGCAATTGTGACGGTCGCTGATGATGGTGGAGGTTCTGGGATATTAAGGCAGGATTTAGGTATGTTGCCCCCAGGGGATATTCGTAACTGTATTTTGGCATTAGCAGATACTGAACCGCTTATGGAAAAGCTTCTGCAGTACAGGTTTACCGATGGTATGCTAAAGGGTCAATCTTTCGGAAACCTTTTTTTAGCTGCTATGGATGGTATATCTGGAAGCTTTGAAGAGGCAGTTAAAAAAATGAGTGATGTTTTAGCCGTTACGGGAAGAGTTTTACCCGTTACATTACAAGATGTGAAGTTGTGTGCAGAACTTGAGGATGGCTATATAGTAGAGGGAGAGTCAAGGATTGGTAAACATAATAGTTTTCATAAGGGAAAAATAAAAAGTGTTTATCTTGAGCCTCTATTGATAAAACCATTACAAGAAGCAATTGATGCTATACTTGATGCCGATATGATTGTGTTAGGTCCTGGAAGCCTTTATACTAGTATAATTCCTAACCTTCTTGTCCCCGGTATAGTGGATGCTATAAGAAAATCCAACGCTATTAAGACTTATGTATGTAATGTGATGACACAACCGGGAGAAACAGAAAATTACAGTGTTTGGGATCATGTAAAGGCTATTGAAAAGCATTCGTGCAAAGGACTTATTGAATATTGTATTGTAAATTCTGCTCAAATTCCTGAGGAGTTGAAAAAGAAATATAATGAAGATGGGGCAACTGCAGTAAAAGTAGATGCAGAAGTACTCGAAAGACAGGGAATAAAAGTTTTGTATGACGATTTTGTTTGTATAAATAATAATTATATTAGACATGATACAAAGAGGCTGTCAAAAACAATTATGACTCTATGTGAGAGTGCTTGTTTATGTGATAGAGAAGAGTATACTGCGAAGGAGGCGGCAATCAAAGTATGCTAAAGAAGTTTTTTTGGAATATAGGAATTTATAAGAATCCTATTTTGGTAAAGTTATATCGCCAAAAAAACTCTTAAATATAAATTGCATATTGGGGGACTGATTTATATCACGTTTCAAAAAAAGGAGGATATGGCATGAAATATGGCAAATCGAGTTGGAGATCTTTTGAACAGGGTATTCAGAAAGAATGGTTGCTAACTAATGGAATTGGAGGATTTGCATCTTCAACAGTTATTGGGGCCAACACAAGAAGGTATCACGGTCTTTTAGTTGCAGCGTTGAAACCTCCAGTCAACAGGCATCTGATCTTGTCTAAAATTGATGAGAGTGTGACTGTTGGAGATGAATCTTATGACTTATTTTCCTATGAAGTTCCCGGTTTTGTCATGAAGGGCTATCATCATTTGGAGTGCTTCGAAAGAGAGCCTCTTCCTAAGTATATATATAGGATAGGAGAAATATATATTGAAAAAACAGTGAGCATGGTATATGGCGAAAACACTGTGGCAATCGTATATTATGTAAGAAATGAACAAGAGAGTGCGAACTTAAGATTGACTCCTTTAGTCAATTTCAGGGATTACCACTACAGTTCAAAGAAAGAATACCTGAATTTTAACAAAACTGTGGTTGAGGAAGATTTGATTACACTAAAGCCGCAACATTATGATATTGACATCAGCTTGTATTGCAGTGAAGGTGGGTTTAAGTCGATTGACTATAGTTGGTTTTATAATATGGAATATGCAATAGAAAGGGAGAGGGGTCTTGGTTCAATAGAAGACCACTATATTCCGGGATATTTTGATATAGATATTAAACCTAATCAAGAAAAGTATATAACAGTAATTGCAACAGTGGAAAAAGACCTTAATTCAAAAAATGGTCTCAAGATTATAAACAATGAGATTGAACGGCTTAACTCTTTAGTGGAAAGGGCTGGATATGAGGATGAATTCTCTCAAACCCTTGTTAAGAGTGCGGATAATTTTATTGTGCATAGGGAATCGACAAATGCTAAAACTATAATTGCAGGATATCCGTGGTTTACTGATTGGGGAAGGGATACTATGATTGCACTTCCTGGTATAACTCTTGCAACTAAAAGGTTTGATGATGCAAAAGAAATACTCTATACTTTCTCAAAATACGTAAAAGATGGCCTAATACCGAATATGTTTCCCGATGAAGGAAATGAACCTCCATATAATAGTGTGGATGCTCCTATGTGGTATTTTGAAGCAGTAAATAAGTATATAAACTATACAAAGGATTATGATTTTGTCAAAGAGAATATATATGATGGACTTAAGGATATAATAAGTTGCTTTGAAAAAGGTACGAAGTTTGACATCAAAATGGATAGTGACTATTTGATTACGGCAGGTAATGAGCATACACAACTTACGTGGATGGATGCTAAGGTTGGAGATTGGGTTGTTACCCCAAGGCATGGAAAAGCTGTAGAAATTAATGCCTTATGGTACAATGCTTTAAGAATAATGGCTGTACTTTCGGAGAATTACGGAGAAAGTTGTAAACACTATAGTGACTTAGCGAAGCAGGTTAAAAAGTCTTTTGAGGTGAGTTTTTGGAATGAAGACCAAAAATGTTTGTATGATTGTTTGACCTCAACCTACAAGGATGGCAAGGTGCGCCCTAATCAGATCATGTCAGTAAGTCTTTCCTATCCTGTTATTGAAGGGGAAAGGGCAAAAGCCGTAGTGAACAAGGTATACAAGGAACTCTATACAGCTAATGGTCTTAGAAGCCTTTCACCAAAATGCAGAGAATATGTTGGAATATATATAGGGGATCGGTACAGAAGAGATGGCTCATATCATCAAGGGACAGTGTGGACTTGGCCTTTAGGACATTTTATAACAGCATATATGAAAGTGAATAATTATTCGCAGGAAGCAAAGAAAACGGCAATGTATTTTATAGAGTCTATCAAGGATCATTTGATGGATGCTTGTATAGGTTCAATTTCGGAGATATTTGATGGCGATGAACCATTAATTCCTAGGGGGTGCTTTGCTCAGGCATGGAGCGTGTCGGAAATATTAAGGGCATACGTAGAAGATATAAAGGATTGAGCAAAATTTTAGGCGATTTCAATATTATATTGAAATCGCCTAAGGTGTTTCAAAAAAATTCGTTAGTCAATATATATGGTTCAAACCCATTAATGAAGCTATAGAGCTTCAAACATAGGAACATTATTTTGCAACGCAAAAAATGTAAATCAACTTTTTTGAAACACCCATTGACCAGTTGTTTTTTTGGAATCACCTAAAATAAGTTATGCTGGTTTTTTGGGCAAAAATGAGATATAATTTCATTACAATATGTTTTGATTGAGGTGTGCAATTTGTCATTTTCATCATCAGTTAAAAATGAACTTTGCAGAACCGATGCAAAGAGAAAATGCTGTAAACTTAATGAATTGGCAGCAGCTATAAGAATAAGTGGTTTGGTTAAGATTGTAAATCAGAATGAAGTATATTTAAAAATCTCAACAGAGAATGCTGCTTTTGCTAGACGTATATTTTCATTATTTAAAACCTTGTATGGTTTTAATGCTGAAATAAGTGTAAGAAGAAGCAAGAAGCTAAAAAAGAATGTGTTGTATATATTGGTTTTGACATGTTCAATGGGGTTAAATAAGGTACTGAGGGATATTAACATTGAGAATGTAAAGGATGCACAAATTGATTATTTAGCCTATGATTTGGACAAAAAAAAGAAATGCTGTAAAAAAGCCTATCTTAGGAGTGCTTTCCTTGCGGCGGGTTCAATGAGTGACCCTGAAAAAACGTATCATTTAGAGATAATTAGCCACCAAAATCAAATTGCTCAGGAAGTAAACGATTTGATGGTGTATTTTGGACTAAATGCAAAGATTATTAAACGAAAGGGATACTATGTGGTGTATTTGAAAGAAGGAGAGAATATTGTAGATTTTCTCAATATAATTGGGGCACATAGTGCACTTTTAGAACTGGAAAATGTCCGAATAATGAAAGAAATGCGCAATAATGTTAATCGCATAGTAAATTGTGAAACAGCTAACCTGCAAAAAACGGTAGATGCCTCTATAAGGCAGGTTGATAATATTAAATATATTAGAGATAACTTAGGCTTCGATAATTTGCCCAAAAATCTTAGAGAAATAGCCGAACTAAGGCTTGAATACAGTGATGCTAGTCTAAAAGAGTTAGGAGAAATGTTAAGTCCTTGCCTAGGTAAATCGGGAGTAAATCACAGGCTTAGAAAGCTAGATGAAATTGCTGAAAATACTAGAACATTGAAAGGAGAGTTATGAGTGGTTGAGAAGACTATTGAAATAACTAATCCAACAGGTTTACATGCAAGACCTGCTGCATTATTTGTTCAAACAGCTGGGAAATTCACTGCCAATATATGGATTAATATGGATCACAAAAAGGTAAATGCCAAGAGTATAATGGGCCTTATTTCCTTAGCGGTTTCTAAGGGAACAGAAATAACTATTATAGCCGATGGAGAAGATGAAGAACTTGCAATGAAAGAGATTGTTGACCTTGTTACGTCAGGTTTTGGTGAATAATCTATAAGGTGTATAAAAAATATATATACATAAAAAGGGAGGACCGTTTCTTTATTAGCGGTTCTTTTTGTTTTATGCATCTTTCGAACGAAGTGAAAGAGGCAAAAACGAAGTGACTCGATGTCCTGTAGTTTTTATTACGCATCTTTCGAACGAAGTGAAAGAGGCAAAAACTACGGGGCTCGATGCCCTGTAGTTTTTACTTAGCTAGTTTTGAGATAGGATTGTAAATTTTTTTCGCTATAAAATAGAAAATTAAAGGAGAAGTTTGGGAAATAAAGAATGAGTATAATTACAATATTTCACAATCATGAGCTAAAAATGATGAATATATTTTTAAAAGTATTTTATGTATTTGAATTTGGTGACTATAAGAAACTTTGTAATGACTTTAAGCTCATAATTATGCGAAATAGGAAAACTTGATACAACTTAATGAATAAGCGGACAAAAGGAGGATAAAAATTGAAGGTGAAAATTTCTTATAAGGGAAGTACATTGATTGCGGGGATAATTGGTGAGCTTGATCATCATTCAGCGGAATACATCAGAGGAAAAATTGATTCTGAGCTGATTAAAGCTACAACTAAAAACGTAATACTTGACTTTTCAAAGGTATCTTTTATGGATAGTTCGGGAATTGGTGTAATAATGGGAAGATATAAAAACGTCAGCAAATTAAACGGAAAACTTTCAGTTATAAATGTTAACGACCAAATGATGCGTATTTTTGAGATGTCGGGATTACTAAAAGTTATACCCACTTATGATAATATAGATGTGGCAATGAATAAAATGTAAAGGGGAATTAAAATGCAGCCTATAAATCAGATGAAATTAGAGTTTTCAAGTAAATCAAACAATGAGGGTTTTGCTAGAGTAGTAGCAGCAGCTTTTGTATCACAAATAGACCCGACTGTAGAAGAAATGGCAGATGTTAAAACGGCTGTGTCTGAAGCTGTAACCAATGCAATTATACATGGATATGAGAATTCAAACGGCTTAGTTAGAATGAAATGTATTTTGTTTAGTGATGCTGTGGAGATATTTGTAGAGGATGACGGCGAGGGGATTTCGGATGTCGATTTAGCGAGGCAACCCATGTATACATCAAAGCCAGAGATGGAAAGATCGGGAATGGGCTTTACAGTTATGGAAAGCTTTATGGATAAAGTAGAGGTCATATCGGAAGTTGGTAAAGGCACTAAAGTGTTTATGTATAAAAAATTTAATTCCTTAAGTAAGGAATAGGTAGTTGAATAAGTACACTGGTCAATTTAGTAGATAAAAATTATTAGAATAAGCCTTAAGGAAAAAGAAAAGTTTATTCTTGGAAATAACATGATTAAATGAATAGAAGTTATTATGATGGAAATAATTAGTATTGAATAATCTTATATGGCAATGTTTGTTAATATACATACCGCAGTGTGAGTTGTAATTAATAAATTCAGCTGTGGCAAACAGTGGAAGAATATCTTCTTACGAAATGCCTTGTAACGCTTTTGTTATAAGCATTTCGGAATAAAATTGGTAATATACAAAATTTATGAGAAGGATTGTAAATATTTAAAAAAACTTATGCAGTTATAGGAGTTAATATGGATGAATTATTTGATATGGAAACTCTCGAATTAGTAAAGAAGGCTAAACTAGGGGACAAACAAGCTCAATCTATATTGGTGGAAAGAAATGTAGGTCTAGTATGGAGTATTGTTAAGCGATTTCAAAATCGTGGCTATGAAACCGAGGACATTTACCAGATAGGTTGTATTGGTCTTATAAAGGCAATAAATAAGTTTGATGACTCCTTTGATGTAAAATTTTCTACTTATGCCGTACCTATGATTATAGGGGAAATAAAAAGGTTTATAAGGGATGACGGGATAATTAAGGTAAGCCGTTCTCTAAAAGAATTGGCTAATAAAATTAGAGTTACAAAAGAGGTTATGACGAAAGAATTGAGGAGAGAACCTTCGTTAAATGAGATTTCTATTCGATTAGATATTCCAGTGGAAGAACTAGTAATGGCAATGGAAGCCAATTGTTCGCCGGAATCCTTATATAATACTGTTGGAGATAGTGATAGCTCGACGGTTCTTTTAATTGATAAGCTTAATAATGAGAGTAACGATGAAGAAGTGGATCTTGTTGACAAGATTGACCTAAGAATGGTGCTTAACACACTAAATCCGCGAGAAAAACAAATAATAGTGCTAAGATATTTTAAAGAAAAAACCCAAGTACAAATTGCAAAAATGCTTGGAATATCACAAGTGCAAGTATCACGAATTGAAAAGAAGATATTAAATGAAATCAAAAGAAAAATAAAGTATTTGTAGAGAAGGTTAGCCCCTCTTAAAATTTCATACAAAAACCTTTAAGAAATAAAAAACAATATGATTTTGCATATTGTTTTTTATTTTTACAATACTAATAAATATAATCCTTCGCAATTATACGGTTGTAGATATTCTTTTATAAAACAATACCTTTTAGGAGTGAGCTATATTATGACAAAAGTCCTGCTAAGACACAAAGGATTGATATTTTTTATTAGCTTGATTATTATTACTTTATTTTTTCTAATTGTTTGTTTAATGCCAAAATCCAGTAAAATCCCTTCTAAGGGTGTTTTTGTGTGGGAAAGTAATTTTTACCACCATACATTGATTGTGTAATAAGTCGATTTTAAAAGACTTTGAAATTGCCTATTAAGGATTTTATCTTATGGAATTTGTGGAAAATTGTAGGGGTATTATAGAAATTGCCCTAATAGCACAAAATAATCTAAATGGAGGTACAAATGCAGAAAACTTTAACAAAAAAGGAATATCAGAAATATGTTGACGAGAAATCACCCAATTCAAAACTCTTGAGAAATATGATTAGGGCATTTATTGTAGGTGGACTCATTTGTATAGTAGGTCAGTTTATTACTAATCTACTCAAAATGAGAGGTCTAGGTCAAGACGAGACTGCCGGAATAACTTCTTTGTTGATGATATTATTCGGAGCATTACTCACTGGTTTAAATGTTTATGACGACATAGGGCGATTTGCGGGAGCGGGTTCTATAGTACCTATAACAGGTTTTGCTAATTCTATAGTATCACCAGCGATGGAGTTTAAAAGTGAAGGTTATATAATGGGTGTTGGGGCAAAGATGTTCGTTATTGCAGGACCAGTGCTTGTATATGGAATTTCTACATCTGTAATTGCAGGAATAATTCATTTTATGTTAATTTGAGGTGTTTTATGGCAAATAAAAAGATAGGAAAACAGACGGTAAAATTACAGAATCCCCCAAGTGTTATTGCGACTGCGTCCATTGTTGGTCCAAAAGAAGGAGAGGGGCCTCTTAGATTGTATTTTGATGAAATTATAGAAGATGAGAATTTTGGAGAAAAAAGCTGGGAAAAGGCTGAGAGCAAATTAATGAGGGAGACCTTTTCAAAGGTATTGAAGAAAGCTAATAAAACAACAGATGACTTGGATTATATCGTTGCGGGAGACTTACTTAACCAGTGTTTAGCTGCTAATTTTGGATTAAGGGAGTCGGGGGTTCCTTTTTTGGGTGTTTATGGAGCCTGTTCTACGATGGCTGAATCAATGAGTATAGGTTCGTTATTGATAGACGGGGAATTTGCAAAAAATGTTGTTTGTCTAACCTCAAGTCATTTCTGTTCTGCTGAAAAGCAATTTAGATTTCCTTTAGAATTAGGAACTCAAAGACCTCCTACTGCTCAATGGACGGTTACAGGCTCGGGTGGAGTAGTTCTTTCTAATGAAGGAAGTGGTCCTTATATTACCCATATCACAACGGGTAAAATTGTTGATATGGGTATAAAAGATGTAAACAATATGGGTGCTGCTATGGCACCAGCTGCAATGGATACAATTGTTACACATTTTAAAGATACAGGTTTTACACCGGAAAGCTATGATCTGATTGTTACAGGAGATCTTGGTGCGATTGGAAAGGAAATATGCGATGAGCTTATACAAGAAAAGGGATACAACATAAGTAATATATATAATGACTGTGGTTTGATGATATTTGATCGAGAAAGGCAGGATGCTCATGCAGGGGGAAGTGGTTGTGGATGTTCGGCGACAGTATTTGCTGGTTTTATTTATAAAAAGCTTATGGAAGGTGTTTTAAATAATGTCTTGTTTGTTGCTACTGGTGCACTGCTTAGTACAACAAGCTCTCAGCAGGGGGAATCTATTCCTTCTGTGGCACATGCAGTAAGTATTTCAAACACCCTTTCATAGAAGAAGCTATGAACAAAGTCGGAAATAACGAGATACAATATCGGGAAAAATAGGTGATAAAAATGGGTGAAAACATTTTAACTTATATAAATGCTTTTATTGTAGGAGGTATAATTTGTGCTATTGGTCAAATTCTTATTGATAAAACAAAGCTGACTACAGCTAGAATACTTGTAATATTTGTAACAGCAGGAGCAATTCTTGGCTCCCTTGGGATATATCAAAAGTTGGTTGACATTGGTGGTGCAGGTGCTACTGTCCCACTAACGGGTTTTGGGTACAACCTTGTAAAAGGCACGTTTAAGGATGTGGAAAGTACAGGCCTTTTAGGTGCGTTTACTGGAGGAGTAAAAGCGGCTGCGACAGGTATAACAGCAGCAATTTTTTTTGGATACCTAACTTCAGTTGCATTTAGACCAAAAGCAAAGAGGTAGAGGAGCTGATAGCATGGAAAAACGAAAAGTAATACTGGTTACAGATGGCGATGCTGTTGCTAGAAGTGCAGTTGAATTGGCAACTTCCAATATTGGAGGCAGATGTATTACTGCTTCATGGGGAAATCCCACTGTTTTGTCGGGAGAAGAAATTGTAAATCTTATAAAAACTGCACCCCATGACCCTGTAGTTGTTATGGTGGATGATCGTGGAACTAAAGGAAAAGGGGAAGGGGAACTTGCTATGGAGACAATCCTTAACGACGAAAGCATTGATGTTTTGGGTGTAGTAGCTGTTTCGTCAAAGGGCAAAGATTGTAAAGGAATTCCCATAAGCTGTTCAATAACAAAAGAAGGCAAAGTGATTGAAAACGGTGTGGATAAATGTGGTAACAATATTGAAGATGCAAAAATATGTGGCGATACCTTGAGTATATTAAAAGATATTAAGGATATGGTTATCGTGGGAATTGGAGATCCTGGGAAAATGGATTCGATGGATGAGATTACAAAAGGATCACCAATAACTACAATGGCATTACAAGAAATATTAAGAAGAAAACATATGTTACATTAAAATAAATCTAGCCAAATTATAAGAAGTATAGAAGAAGAATTCAGAATAAGGAGCAATTAATATTCTGAATTCTATATTCTATGCTCTAAGTTGTTGCGACTATGCTAGGGCATACAATAAGCTAAAAATCCATTGGAAAAATCTAAAGTGATATTTGAGCTATTCATTAGGTATAATACTCAATTATTGAATCAGAAAAATTATTTTTTATAAGTGTAGAGATGTATTCCTTTATTTCGTCTGAAATCTCTCGAGGGTAGACATACTTATATCTACCGTACATCCCCCATTTTAAGCTTCTTTTTGTTTCATCCATATCAAGTTTTGTATTGGGAAATCTTTTAGTAATAACGTTTTTAGCCGTTGTTGTAAATCTATGTTGAATCAGTTCAAAGGTAACGGGAGCTTTATTATTGCTAAAGTTCAGTTTTTGACCTAGGGTTTCAAACAACTCTTTATACTGCTCTTTCCAATTGTCGTAAACCATAATAGGAGCTACAATAAATCCGAGTGGATAACCAGCATTGAATATTTTGGTTGCAGCTTCAATTCTTTCACTAAAGTTGGCGGTATTGTGTTCGAAAGTATCAATAACATATCTTGAGTTTATGCTAAATCTAAAACGGGTGTGCCCTCTATGTTCAATGTCTAGAAGTGAATCAACATTGTCAAATTTCGTGACAACTCGAAGTCTTCCATTATCAAGTTTACCAAAGAATTCTATTGTTCTTGCAAGGTTTCCTGTAATATGTTCGACCGCAAGAGGATCCCCGGCACTAGCCACCTCAAAGGTTGTTATATTATTACTATTTTTGTTGATATATTTTTTTATGGTTTCAAAGATATCTTCAATGTTAACATAAACTCTCATATATGGTTTAAAGGATTGTGTTGTATGAAGGTAGCAGTATTCACAATTTCCCGGGCAGTTGGTCACAAGTGAAAACTCATAATCTGCTGAAGGTTTGCATATATCAAGATTGAGTGATTTTTTTGTAGTAATCACGAGGGTTTTTTTAGCATGTGAGTATTTATCGTTTTCTGATTCGCCTGGAATAAAATGAAATACCCTTTGGATGGGTGCTTTAATAATTTCAACATTTTTTTCCTCAAAATACTGTAATAGCTTCTGCCCTAATGGATATTTTAAGGAAGTAGTGTCAAAAAACACTCTTTCAGGGGAAAATAACTCCATAGTAAATGTATCCTTCCATTTTTTATTTACAGGAGTATTATTCCTTATGACAGGTATTTTATTCAAAACTATGATTGCTATAATAAAATCTATTGGAAGAATTTTAAAGTTTGCAATATAAAGCACGTTTTAGGCGGTTTGTCTTTAGAATTTGAATAAAAAATTGATAAAGTATAAAATGTTGTGAAATTTGTGTGATAGAAAAGAAGGATTTTATGTTATATCTATAGAATAATTAAAAATAATATGGCTATACTCATTTCATTGGCATTTTAAAGGAATTAAAAGACAATGCTACATCTTTTCATATTAATTAATGTTGCTAAAAGAATATAAAGTGCAACTACACTAATAAAAATATACTTTCTGAAAAGAGGAGTGTACTACATAAGGTCATTTCAAAAACAACCTATACCTTAATTAGGTTACGTAATCTATCAAAACAAATTCTTTCAAAAAGGGCAGTTGACCAGTTGTTTTTTAGATTACCTAAATACTTTATTGATAAAGCAAGACTTTAATATGCTTTACGTTTTTTTTATTTCAAACTAGGTAGAGAAGGTGGTATTAGTTTATGAATGTGGAATACATAAATCCATTCATAGAAGCAAGTCAAACGGTGCTAAAGCAAACGGCGAGTATTGATGCAAGACTCGGGAAAGTTTCGTTGAAAAATTCTCCGTTTGTAAGTGACAGTGTTGTGATTATTGTTGGCTTAACGGGCAAGATAAGAGGTCAAGCTGTATTTTCGATGACGAAGAAAGTTGCTCTTGATATAGCATCTGCTATGATGGGTGGTATGAAAGTAAATGAACTAGATGAGATATCTAAAAGTGCAATATCAGAGCTTACAAATATGATACTTGGAAATGCTGCAACTCTCTTATATGCTAAAGGAATAGGAATAGAAATTACACCGCCTTCGTTTTTAATGGGAGATAATTTGCAAATTTCTCCGACTAAAATGAAAACTATATGTGTGCCTCTTTTATTTAACAATGAAGATAAAATGGAGATAGATATTTCAGTAATAGAGTAGTTGTATCATTAATAATTAATTCCATGTTCGTAAAAGATGGTTTGCAAAAGAACCATCTTTTTTGATGCTAGGGGATTATTATTGTTTTATATTTCTTGTGCTTTTAAGTAATATGTTTTTAATATATAATCTATAAGGTAATTCTAAAAAATGTGATTTAGAAGTAAACTATAAGAAATTATAAGTGGTTTTAGGAGGAGTTAAATTGGCTATAAATATAGTATTAGTTGAACCTGAAATACCTCAAAATACAGGTAATATAGTTAGGACATGTGCTGCAGTTGGTGCAAAAATGCATATGATAAAGCCTTTGGGGTTTTCTGTTGAAGATAAATATTTAAAGAGAGCAGGTCTTGATTACTGGGATGAAGTAGATATTTCATATTATGATAGTTTTGAACAGTTAAGGAGTAAGTATGCCAGTTCTTCATTTTATTATGCAACAACAAAGGCTGTAAAAACCTATGCTGATATTAATTATCCAGAGGATTGCTTTCTGGTTTTCGGAAAAGAGACTAAAGGTTTACCAGAGGATCTATTGTTAGAAAATAAGGATAATTGTATAAGAATTCCAATGAAAGGTAAAATAAGATCTCTCAATTTATCTAATTCCGTTGCAATAATAGTTTTTGAAGTATTAAGGCAAAATAATTTTAGTGGGATGACGGCTTATGGTAAGCTGACAATGTATGAGTGGTAAGAAATTGGTTTCCTTAGAGACGTTTGAATAATTTAGATACGAGGTGAGTATATGGTTAATAGACAGAGAATGGTTGAGGAATTCCTTGAACTTGTAAAAATTGACAGTTTAACTTTTGAAGAAAAGGAAATGGCAGGCTATTTGAAAGCAAAACTTAACGATTTGGGATTTGCAGTTGAGGAAGACGATACTGGAAAGAAAATAGGCGGAAATTCGGGAAATCTGATTTGTAAGGTTGAGGGGAATAAAAATGTACCTGCTGTCTTATTGATGGCACATATGGATACTGTGACGCCGGGAATAGGCAAAAAGCCTGTAGTGGACGGAAAATATATAAGGTCTGATGGAAATACTATATTAGGCGGAGATGATGTTGCTGGAATAGAATGCATCCTTGAAGCAGTAAGAGTTTTAAAAGAAAATAGCATATCACACGGAGATATAATTATTGTCTTTACCGTTGCAGAAGAAGGTGGATTGTGGGGGGCTAAGAACCTTGATATGAGCAAAATTAATGCTAAGTATGCATTTGTAATGGATGATGGAGGCAGTATTGGACATGTAGCTGTTACAGCTCCAGCACAAAACAAAATCGATGTAACAATAACTGGTAAAGCTGCCCATGCGGGAATGGAGCCAGAAAAGGGAATAAGTGCAATTCAGATTGCTTCAGAAGCAATATCGGGAATGAGGCTTGGTAGAATTGATGCTGAAACCACTGCAAATGTAGGAGTGATAACTGGGGGACAAGCAACAAATATAATATGTGACAAAGTTGAGATAAAGGCAGAAGCTAGAAGTCTTGATATGAAAAAGCTTGAAAGGCAGACAGAGCATATGAAAGAGTGCTTCCATAATGCTGCACAAAAGATTGGAGGAGAGGTTGTTTTCAAATCAGAACTATTATACCCTTCCTTTAGTGTAAGTGAGAATGATGATATAATAAAAATTCTAAGGAGAGCTTCCAATAAAGTAGGGGTTGAGCTTCTGACGGAAGCAACAGGCGGTGGCAGTGATACAAACATAATAAACAGCAAAGGTATAAAAGCTGTGAATGTAAGTGTAGGTATGGATAAGGTGCACAGTGTTGAGGAGCAGATTTGTATTGATGATCTAGAAAAAGCAGCGGAATTTTTGGTTTCAATAATTACGATGGTAGAATAGAAGGTATTTTTCGTTATTCCTTAGCAATCGGTAAAATAATCTTGCACTAGTGTAAAGGTCAATAAAGAAGTAGAAATGGAGGCAACAACATGATAAAGAGAATAGGAGTACTAACGGGTGGTGGCGATTGTCCAGGTTTAAATCCCGTATTAAGAGCTGTGGTTAAAACTGCAATTGTTAAATATGGTTATGAAGTTATAGGCTTTAAAGATGGCTTTAAAGGTTTGGTGGAGAATAAGTTTGTTAAACTTGAATTGAATGATGTTTCAGGACTTCTTGACAGAGGCGGTACAATTTTAGGCACATCAAACAAGCATAACCCACTTAAATACAGAGTAGATATAGATGGAAACACAGAATATAAGGATATGTCCCAAAGGATATTAGAGAACCTTGAAATGTTTGGAATTGATTGTATGGTATTTATAGGTGGCGATGGTACGCTAAGTACTGCAAATGAATTAATGAAAATGGGAATTAAGGGAGTAGCAGTACCGAAGACAATTGATAACGATTTGTCTGGGACTGATACAACTTTTGGATTTATGACTGCCGTTTATACTGCTACAGAGGCAATTGACAAGTTGCACTCAACTGCTGAGTCCCATCATAGAGTAATGATTCTTGAGGTCATGGGCAGATATGGTGGCTGGATAGCGTTACAAGCTGGTATTTCTGGAGGAGCAGATGTTATTCTTATTCCTGAAATACCTTATGACATAAACAAAGTAGCTCATAAAATAATGGAAAGGAAGAATAGGGGTAAGAGTTTCAGTATTATAGTAGTGGCAGAGGGAGCAAAAAATACTGAAGGTGATGTGGTAATCAATAAATTGGTCAACGATAGTCCTGACCCGGTTAGACTTGGGGGTGTGGGCAACAAAATTGCTGAAGATATTGAAAAACTTACCGGCATCGAATCAAGAGTAACTGTACTTGGTCATTTGCAAAGAGGAGGAGCACCGGTTCCCTACGATAGAATACTATCAACTAGATATGGAGTTCATGCAGTGGAACTTATCAATCAGAAGAAATTCGGTATGATGGTAAGTCTCAAGGGAAACTGTATTACAGAGGTATCTATAGAGGAGGCGGTAGGCACTTTAAAGACAGTTGATCCGAAAGGGGAACTTGTAAAGATTGCAAAAAGTCTTGGGGTAGGTTTTGGTGATTAATTGTTTTAGTGATAGAGGAGGTTTTTAATGCTACAACTTCGGGAAGTTAATATAGATGACAAACATTTATTTGATAAATACATAACTGATCACATTCCGCATATTTCAGAGCTTAATTTTACTAATATATTCATGTGGAGGCACTCTTATAAATTTAGGTTTGGAGAAATTGATGGGATGCTCTGTCTGATAGCTGTACCGGAAAACAATTTGCCTTTTGCCTTTGAACCTATCGGCAGATATACAAAAGAAACCTTTACAAAGGCAATTGATGAAATAAAGAAATACTTTTCCGACAAAGGCTGGAAACTTATATTTAAGAGAGTTGAAGAGGATAAGCTAGACTATTTTAAGGATTACTTTAAAGATGATATTGATATATCGGAGGATAGAAATAGTAGCGATTATTTGTATAATTCAGAGGATCTAATTGGTTTAAGGGGAAAAAAGTTTCATGGTAAGAAGAATCATCTAAATAGTTTTAAAAAGAACTACGAATTTGAATATGTAAAAATAACGGAGGATTTAATTAGTGAATGTATAAGGATAAATGAGGAATGGTGTGCAAGAAGGGAATGTGAAGAACATAAGGGGCTTTATTGCGAAAGGCTTGCCAATTTAGAAGCACTAAGTAACTTTAAAAAGCTTGCCTATGAAGGGGTATTGATTAAAGTAAACGGGAAATATGAGGCGTTTACTATTGGAGAGCTATTAAATGCGGATACAGCAGTTATTCATATTGAAAAAGCGAATGATGATATAAGAGGAATATATAATGCTATAAATCAGCAGTTCTGTGAAAATAGATGGAAGGATGTCCCTTATATAAACAGGGAGCAAGATCTTGGTATAGAAGGACTGAGAAAGGCTAAATTATCATATAATCCTGTTAAGTTGATAGATAAATATACTATATCTTATAAGCTATAATTATATATTTTTTGAAGATTATCTACTATAATTTGCATAAAAAAAATATATATTGAAATAATATTTATGGCATAATAGTTTGTTAAATAATTAATTATTTTAAACTTTAGTATTGAAAATGAAAATGAAATAATATAAAATGATAAATGTTGCATGAGAATGTTATCGATAAATTAAATTTTACAGCATTCATGTACGCAAAAGCTAATATATTAATTCAATATAAATACATAGGAGGCGATTTTTAATGGCAGTTAAAGTAGGTATTAATGGTTTTGGACGTATAGGACGTCTTGTTTTCAGAGCATCATTAGATAATCCAAATGTTGAGGTAGTAGGTATTAATGATCCATTTATTGATCTTGAATACATGAAATACATGCTTCAATATGATACAGTACATGGTCAATTCAAAGGTACAATAGGAGAAGATAACGGTAAATTAGTTGTAAACGGTAAAGCAATCAGTGTTTTTGCAGCTATGAATCCTGAAGAAATTCCATGGAAAGATTGTGGAGCAGAGTATATTGTTGAATCAACAGGTGTGTTCACTACTACTGAAAAGGCTTCAGCTCACTTCAAAGGTGGTGCTAAGAAAGTAGTTATCAGTGCCCCTTCAGCAGACGCTCCAATGTTTGTAATGGGTGTTAATAATGATAAATACACTAAAGATATGAACGTTGTATCAAACGCTTCATGTACTACAAACTGTTTGGCACCTTTAGCAAAAGTTCTTCATGACAAATTTGGTATTGTTGAAGGTTTGATGACTACTGTTCATGCTACAACAGCTACACAGAAGACTGTTGATGGTCCTTCAAAGAAAGACTGGAGAGGTGGACGTGCAGCTGCTGGTAACATAATTCCTTCATCAACTGGTGCAGCTAAGGCTGTTGGAAAAGTTATTCCTGAATTAAACGGTAAATTAACTGGTATGTCATTTAGAGTTCCTACTCTTGATGTTTCGGTAGTTGACTTGACTTGCCGTTTAGAAAAATCAGCTACTTATGATGAAATAAAAGCAGCTATGAAGAGTGCATCAGAAAACGAATTAAAAGGTATCTTAGGATATACTGAAGATGATGTTGTTTCCTCAGACTTCATTGGTGATGCACGTACATCAATATTTGACGCAAAAGCAGGTATACCATTAAATGGTAACTTCGTTAAATTAGTTTCATGGTATGACAATGAGTGGGGTTATTCAAACAAGGTTGTTGACTTAATTGCATACATGGCAACTGTTGACGCTAAATAATTGATTGTAATTTAATAAAAAAGGTTCGGTTATTTAGTAACCGGACCTTTTTGTGAAAAATAAAAGGAGAGTGTTCAAAAATGGCAATGAACAAAAAAACTATTGAAGATATTGATGTCAAAGGAAAAAAAGTTATTGTAAGAGTTGACTTTAATGTGCCGTTGGATGAAAATAGAAGAATAACAGATGACAAAAGAATAGTAGGTGCTCTTCCTACGATTAAGTATTTAGTTGAAAAAGGTGCAAAGACAATATTGGTGTCACATCTTGGAAGACCAAAAGATGGATTCGAAGATAAATTCAGCATGAAGCCAACAGCGGTAAGACTTGGCGAGCTTTTAGGTAAAGAAGTGATTATGGCTAAAGACGTTATTGGAGAAGATGCAAAGACTAAAGCTGCTGCCCTAAAAGATGGCGAAGTCTTAATGCTTGAAAACGTTAGGTTCCATAAGGAAGAAACAAAAAATGACTCGGCTTTTGCAAAAGAGTTGGCAAGTATGGCTGAAATATATGTAAATGACGCTTTTGGTACAGCTCATAGAGCTCATGCGTCAACAGCGGGTCTTGCAGATCATCTACCAGCAGTTTGCGGTTATTTGATTCAGAAAGAAATTGAAGTAATGGGCAAAGCACTATCAAATCCTGAAAGACCTTTCGTAGCAATTTTAGGTGGAGCTAAAGTTTCTGATAAGATTGCTGTTATAGAAAATCTTATTGACAAAGTTGATACATTAATAGTTGGTGGAGGAATGGCATACACCTTCTTTAAAGCAAAAGGCTACAATATTGGGACTTCCATATGTGAAGATGATAAAGTAGAGCTTGCTAAGAGTCTTTTAGAAAAAGCAGAGAGTAAGGGCGTTAAATTATTGATCCCTGTAGATAATCTAGTAGGTTTAGAATTTAAAAACGATACGGAATTTAAGGCTGTTGAATCAAACCACATGCCTGATGGATGGATGGGTATGGATATAGGTCCTAAAACTATAGAATTGTATTCCTCAGCAATCAAAAATGCTAAGACTGTTGTTTGGAATGGTCCTATGGGTGTATTTGAGTTTGCAAACTTTGAGAATGGTACAAAAGAAGTTGCAAAGGCGGTTGCTGAATCTGGTTCAGTATCAATAATTGGTGGTGGAGACTCAGCAGCAGCTGTTGAGCAACTTGGCTTTGCTGATAAAATAACACATATTTCCACTGGTGGTGGAGCATCATTAGAATTCCTTGAAGGAAAAGTTCTTCCAGGAATAGATGTACTTTTAGATAAATAAGGGGAGAGGTAAACAATTATGAGTAGAGTAAAAATAGCAGCAGGAAACTGGAAAATGAATAAGACAGCTACAGAGGCTGTTGAGTTTGTAGAAGCTTTAAAAGCAAAAGTGGCAGATGCAGACGCTGAGGTTGTTGTAGGTGTACCTTTCGTTTGTATTCCTGGAGTAAAAAAGGCAGTTGAAGGTTCAAATATTAAAGTAGCTGCACAAAATATGCATTGGGAAGCTAATGGTGCATTTACAGGAGAAGTTTCAGGAGCTATGTTATCAGACCTTGGGGTTGATTATGTTATAATTGGTCACTCCGAAAGAAGACAATATTTTGCTGAAACTGATGAGACAGTTAACAAAAAAGCTCATGCAGTATTTAAATATGGTATGAAGCCTATTATTTGCGTAGGCGAGTCTCTTGCACAAAGAGAGCAGGGCGTTACAGCTGAGCTTGTTGGATATCAAGTTAAAATTGCATTGCTTGGATTGTCAGCTGAGCAAGTTAAAGAAACTGTTATAGCTTACGAGCCAATCTGGGCTATTGGAACAGGTAAGACAGCTACAAACGAGCAAGCTGAAGAAGTTTGTGCAATTATTAGGAAAGTAGTTAAAGAATTATATGGCAATGATGTCGCTGAGGCTGTAAGAATTCAGTACGGCGGAAGTGTTAATGCTGCCAATGCATCTGCAATTTTTGCTATGCCAAACATTGACGGTGGTCTTGTTGGTGGAGCAAGTCTCAAGCTTGATGATTTTGAAAAGATAGCAAAATACAATAAATAAGAAATATTCAATTTTCGTTGATTTTTTGTAACCCTCCGGTTATATAAGCTGGAGGGTTATTGTATAAAATGTAATACTATTTCTTAAGGATTAATAATTTATAGGTCATTAAATTATATGTAGTGATTAATATTTTTATTTTGTTGGTAGATATTAAAGAGTAAAGCCTAGCAATAAAGTTGATTGGAGAGTGTATTATGAAAGATAAATTGGTTGCTTTAATTATATTGGACGGTTTTGGGAATAATCCTAAGACAGAAGGCAACGCTATAGCATCGGCAAATAAGCCTAACATAGACAGATTATTAAAGGAATACCCAAATACAATTGTCAGAACTAGTGGAATGGATGTTGGTCTTCCTACAGGTCAAATGGGCAACTCGGAAGTTGGACATACCAATATTGGTGCTGGAAGGATTGTTTATCAGGAATTGACCCGTATAACAAAATCTATTGAAGACGGTGATTTTTTTGATAAGGAAGAATTTCTTAGTGCAATAGAAAGCTGTAAAAAGAACAACACTAAGCTTCACCTGTTTGGACTTCTATCCGATGGGGGAGTACACAGTCACAATACTCATCTATATGCCTTGGTTGAATTGGCTAAGAAGCAGAATTTTAAAGATGTATTTGTGCATTGCTTCTTTGACGGAAGAGATGTACCGCCTGATAGTGCTAAAGGCTTTGTTGAGCAGCTTGAAGCTAAGCTTAAGGAAATCGGCGTTGGTAAAATAGCTTCTGTTATGGGAAGATATTATGCAATGGATAGGGATAACAGATGGGAAAGGGTTCAGCTTGCTTATGATGCAATGGTTCTCGGTAAGGGTCTTGAAGCTTCAAGTGCCGGGGAAGCTGTTGCCAACTCCTATGCAAAAGAAGAGTTTGACGAATTTGTCAAGCCCACTGTTATTAAAGAAAACGGTAACCCTGTTGCTACTATCAGTGCAAACGATTCTATTATCTTCTTTAACTTTAGACCGGACAGAGCAAGGGAAATTACAAGGACTTTTACTGATGAAGACTTTAGCGGTTTTGAAAGAGGCAATGGTTATTTCCCTGTTAAGTTCGTGTGTATGACACAGTATGACAAGACAATTAAGAATGCCTCAGTAGCATATAGGCCACAAAGCCTCGAAAATACTTTTGGTGAATACATAAGTAGAAAAGGTTACAGACAGCTTCGTATTGCCGAAACAGAGAAGTATGCTCATGTTACCTTCTTCTTTAACGGAGGGGTTGAGGCTGTATACGAGGGAGAAGACAGGGCACTTATTCCTTCGCCGAAGGTTGCGACTTATGATCTTAAGCCTGAAATGAGTGCGTATGAAGTAACGGATGAAGTGGTAAAGAGGATTAATTCAAAGGAATATGATGTTATAATTTTAAATTATGCCAATTCGGATATGGTTGGTCATACTGGCTTTTTTGACGCAGCTAAAGCTGCTGTTGAAGCTGTTGATGAATGTGTGGGTAGAGTTATATCAGCTATTGAGGCTCAAAATGGAGTGGCACTAATTACAGCTGACCATGGTAATTCAGAGCAAATGATTGATTACGAATTGGGTGGAGCTTTTACGGCACATACTACCAATCCTGTTCCGTTGATAGCGGTGGGGCTTGGTGATGTGAAGCTTAAGGAAGGAAGATTGGCGGATTTAGCACCTACGATTTTGGATATTATGAAGCTTGATAAGCCTGCTGAAATGACGGGGGAATCTTTGATAGTTAAGTAAGTGTGTGATCATAAGTAAGGGGACTTTGGTGTATGCCAAGGTTCTTTTTTTTGCGTGAATTTAGGTGTAAAGCTGCTATTTAAACTATACAGAAAACAAAGAATATCTTCAAAATAAAATATCCAAACATAAAAAGTTCAGATAAAATAATGCGAATTTTAAATTGCATATTTTCTTATCTGCATTTTCCTG
>JAAYPF010000115.1 GCA_012519925.1 Clostridiaceae bacterium | reverse complement strand
GGCACTTCTATTGAGAAAAACGGCTCAAACAGAGCTGGCAAAACCATAAACTGTAAGATAATTTGAAAAAGCTACAGGAAAATGATAGCTTTATGGCGAGTAGCTAGAATATTCACGGATTCAGGAAGACTCTAATCTACCATTTTCTGCAAAACTATAGTATTTCTCTCCGCAGACAATGATATGATCTATTACTTTAATGGAAATTGATTCTAAAGCCGTGCAGATAGTTCTTGTTGCCTCAATATCTGCTCTTGAAGGATTTAGAGTTCCGCCGGGATGGTTATGGGCAAGAATAACGCTATTGGCTTTATGCCTTATTGCAGCTTCCACAAGAAGTCTTGGATATACAGGTGCTTCATTAATAGTGCCTTCATGAATCAATTCTGAATAATTAACTCTATTTTGTGCGTCGAGACAAATAATGTAGAAAGCCTCATAAGTTCTTCCTCCAAAAAGTGATACAGCGTAGTTTCCCGCTTTTGTCGAGCTGTTAAGTTCTGGCTTGTCTCCCCATTTGTCATTAGTATATCTTCTTGATAATTGAGGAATAAGGCTTAAGAGGAATGCAGTGTTTTCACCAATTCCGGGGATTTTTGCAAGATCTTTAGGATCTGCTTCAAAAACACCTGATAAAGAGCCATATTTTCTTAGAAGTTCATGAGCAAGCTCATTGGTATCTCTTCTAGGAATTGAATAAAAAAGAAGCAGCTCTAAAACCTGATGGGGTTCAAAACTGTCTAGACCATCTTTCATAAATCTCATTTTCATTCTTTTTCTATGACCTTCATGCACTATTCCATCCCTCCAGACTAGTTATACAATTCCTTTAAAAAGCGTTTTTGATTAAGTTTATATTTTCTATAGTCATCATATTTTTATCTTTTTTTATATAAACTTCTACAACGTCAAAGCGTATATCTGCATTAAATAATTTGCTTTTTGCAATAAATATACTTGCTAGTTTTTTGATATTCTCCTGCTTTCTAAAGTTTACAGCCTCTCGTGGCAAACCATAATCTAAAGTACTTCTAGTCTTTACCTCAATAAAACAAATAAAGTTCTTTTCCCGGGCAATTATATCAACCTCACCTAATCTTTTGTAACGAAAATTCATTGCAAGTATCAAGTAATTATGGCTTTTTAAATATTCTGCTGCGATCATTTCGCCTTTTGTTCCAGCTGTTCTTTTGTTATTCAGCGTGTTTTCCATTTTTCATCTCCATATTTTTTGTCTATATTACTTACAAATACAAGAATCTCCGCAACAACTTCATATAGTTCCGGTGGAATTTCATCTCCGATCTTAAACTGATTAAGTGTGTTCACAAGTTCATCATTTTGATAAATTGGTATATCATTTTCTTTAGCTTTTTCAATTATTTTTTCGGCTATTTCGCCACTTCCAAGACCAATTATTTCAGGTGCCCTATTGTCGGTTGATGAGTATTTTAAAGCTGCAACTTGTTTTGTTTTTTTCTTCTTTTCCATCATTTATATCACCTTAATAAAATATTTAGATTTTAAAGTCAATAGATTGGTTATTTAAATTTAGTTCTTTAGTTATTGTTTGCTCAGCATTTAAGGGATTGATTTCCTCTTCTATAAGCCTGTACTTTACATCTACAAGCTTATATCCTTTATCTAATAGACTATTATATAACTGAATATAATATCCCTTTATAAAGCCAATAATGGATTGTTCCTCTACCCTAATACTCAAACTTATATTTTTTCTATTTACATTTATCAGAGAGTCAATTTGTCCTAAATTAGGAGTGTTAAGAGATATAAGCACTGATGCGTTTTGAGGGTCGATTTTTTTGCCCTTTGAACCTTTCTTTAAGACATATAGTTCACCGGTAGTATTCTTACTTAAGATGTTGAGGGGAATTTGTACATAAGTGCTGTGATTGTTTAAATCATTAATAAACTTTAAGTTGTTTTGAAGATTTTCTATTTTATTCAAAACTTCATTCTTATGAAGTTCATTTGATTGTTTCACTGCATGCTTAATCATTTCAAGCTTTTCGTACATATCTTTGTATATCATTTTTGTTTTCAGATCATCGGCACTGGTCTTCTCGTCAACTCTCACATAAAATTTATCTAATGCATCTTCAAGCTCTTTTTTGTAGTCAAAATTCTTTGTTAGGTCTCTTAGAGGTGTGTCAAGCTTTGAGGCGTTATTTTCCTTATCGGCATTTGCTTTCAGCTTGTAAAATAGCTCTTTCAAGCTATTGTCTAAAGTTTTTTCTTTATAAAGATCTGAACTTATTAAATCTTTCACATTCTCTTTTAGAAATAATAGGGCTTTATTAGTAAACATTTTGTCCGCAGTATTTAATTTCATTTCTCCTAAAGAATTATCTTCTAGAAAACTGTCAACAAATTTTAATAAATTTTCTTTGATTTCACTTAGAATAGAAGATTCTTCCTGATTATAAGAATTGAACACTGTCTCTAAGGTGTGACTTATAAATTCTTGTTTATTGTTAAATAAATTAGGAGTATTAATTTGAGTATTAATTTGAGTATTATTTTGGGTATCACTTTGGGTATTATATTGCTTAAGAATGTTAAGGATAGACTCCATTGTATCTTTACTTGTCAGCTTTGAAAAAGCTTCAAAGGTTTCTTTTAGCAATGGAGTAACTTTTTGTTTTTCGTCCACTATTTGATTTAGTAAAGAGATATTTTTTTCTTCAAGTTTTATATTATTTGAAAGAAGAAATGCAGCTTTTTGTGGAGTCAAATTCTTAAAGACAGTAATTGCGTCTGCAATTTTATCGAAGGTGTCTTTATTTAATTGAAGGTTCATATGCTTTATTTCTTTTGCAATTTCAAGATTATTTATGTCAGGTTTAATATTGCTTTCCATCAATTGTAGTTTTAAGTTTGTGCTAGATTCAAGGGTACTATTTTGTTTGTATTCATTTTCTTTGAGGGTTTCAAGTACTAATTGGGCGTTTGAGTTGTTTTTGACAACAAAATCCACTATTTCACCTTGTTTTGCATCTATAACAGACATAGTTTTTGCACTAAAAACTGTACCGTCTAGGAGTTTTAGAGTAAGCTCATTAGCGGTGATGTCAAGTACTCTTGCTCGAACAATGTCACCGACATCAAGTTTTCTTAAAAGGTCCGACATATTTAACGTGGTAGTATCTATATTACTGATAAATCCATCTATTTTCATACCTGCACCCCTTTTGATTACTAAGGTAGGTTTTATTATGGTGTTAAATTTTGTGAAAGATTTTTACAACCTATTTAATGTATCGGTAATAATCCTATATTCTTATAGTAGGAATTTAGGGATTGCATGAAATTTGCGTGGTGCTAGTAGGGGTTTGTGGGGTGAATAATTACTTGCACTATTTGTGGGTTGTGCTTTCTTAAGAAAGTTATAATAAAATTTATGGACTTTGTTAGGAAAGAAAAAAGTGTTGCTAGCTACCATTAAGTAGCTTTGCAACACTTTTTTTATGTTAAGGAAATTAGGGCTATTTTTATTTCTTATCTTAATTTTTATGATGCTGGAAACTTACTTATATCTCCAAGTAGATATCTTCTCATGAATCCAAAGTCAAGAGAATTTATTTCACCATCACCGTTTAAATCCCCAGCTTTTAAATCATCTTTTGCTGGAAAATCATTTATTGTTCCTAGCAGGTACAATCTTAAAGAACCAAAATCAAGTGAGTTTACTTCTCCATCGTCATTGAGATCACCAACAATTGTATTTGAAGGTGCTGGTGTATTATTTGAAGGTACACCATCTGGATAATATTTAATGTATTTATATTCAGCTGTCAAAGGGGTTTTTCCGTCATACGATCCAAGCCATTCATCAACACCAATTCCTGGCCATAGATTCATCATGATTTTACCTGGAGTTTGAGGTATATTTCTAGTTCCTGTATAAACTTTTACTCCATCAACATAGTAGCTGATATAATTTGGTCTCCACTCAAAACCATAGGTATGAAAATCCTCTGAAGCATCAAAACCTAGTCTATGGTAATACTCATTCCCCCCAACACCATCCTTATACCAGTTAAACTGTACCATGGTTGTATCTCTTCCTAAGAATTCTATGTCGATTTCATCCCAAGGGTTGTTATCACTAGGACCAGTATAGGTAAAGAAGGATGAAACAACACCTGGATTTTTGGTTGCTTTCATTCTTACTTCGTAATATCCAAAGCCAAAAAATGCATTTGTCCTATATTCACCACTCTTGTATGGATAGCCAGAGCCTGTATTATCTCTTGTTAGGTTAAGAAACATACTGCCGTTTGAGAAGGTAACCTGAGATGGTCTCCATACACAATTAAACGGATTTCCATTTGGCCAGTTGGCGGACTCAAATTGGTTAGAACTGCCAGTAAAGTACGCTTCAAAATTTGAGTTCAAAATTTGAGTGCTTGTTGGAGTTGGAATTCTATTTGGTGTAGGTGTAGGAGTGTTAGGATTCGTAGGTGCGGGAACACCATTTGGGTAGTATTTTATGTATTTATATTCAGCTGTCAAAGGAGTTCTTCCGTTAAATGAACCAAGCCATTCATCAACACCAATTCCTGGCCATAAATTCATCATGATTTTACCTGGAGTTTGAGGTATATTTCTAGTTCCTGTATAAACTTTTACTCCATCAACATAGTAGCTGATATAATTTGATCTCCACTCAAAACCATAGGTATGAAAATCCTCTGAAGCATCAAAGCCTAATCTATGGTAATACTCATTACCCCCAACACCATCCTTATACCAGTTAAACTGTACCATAGTTGTGTCTCTTCCTAAGAATTCTATGTCGATTTCATCCCAAGGATTGTTATCACTAGGACCAGTATAGGTGAAAAATGATGAAACAACACCTGGATTTTTGGTTGCTTTCATTCTTACTTCGTAATATCCAAAGCCAAAAAATGCATTTGTCCTATATTCACCACTCTTATAAGGATAACCAGAGCCTGTATCATCTCTTGTTAGGTTAAGAAACATACTGCCGTTTGAGAAGGTAACCTGGGATGGTCTCCATACACAATTAAACGGATTTCCATTTGGCCAGTTAGCGGACTCGAATTGGCTAGAGCTGCCAGTAAAGTACGCTTCAAAATTTGAGTTTACTACTTGAGCAGCGGAAACTTCATGATTTGTATAAGCGAATACAAACGTGAATAAAAGAAGTGACAGCCACAATTTTGATAAATGCTTTTTTAACATTAAAACATCCCCCTTTAAAATATTTACTTTAGTTATTTATAAAATGCTGTAGCCCTTGAAATCAAAGGGCTGTATTAATATATTTATTGTCCCACCCCTCTAAATAGTGTAAAATATAGTTGGTAAGCTAATATTTACACACAAAAAAAGGAGAAAAACAAATAGTAACACTTTTATCAATTTTAATTCAAATAGATTGTGGCATATACTAACAGTAAAGTTAAACAGAATATTTCAAAGTGCTAACACGTGTTAGTTAAATTTTAAATCAGTTACGTATTTTTGTCAATATTTTCTTTCAATAATACTATAACTATATCGATTATTTTAAAGGAGTATTTACCTGTGTTTTATATTTAGTTTTGTATAGCTCGCTATTTAAGTATTCTTAATAGCTCTACAAGAATCTCTTTCTACAATATTAATATTTACTGTTTTTACTTCTGGAATCAGTTCCTTTTTTTCTATTGATTTTATTAGTGAATTAACGGAAAACCTTGCAGCTTCTGGTAAAGACACATTAATTGTCGTAAGAGGCGGAAACATATATTGAGATATCTGCGTGTTATCAAAGCCAATGATAGATATATCCTCTGGTATTCTAAGACCACATTCACCAATGGCCTTATATGCTCCGATTGCCATTGTGTCATTGCATACAAAAATAGCTGTAGGTCTATTTTCATTTTGTAATATCTTTTTCATACCGACATATCCGCTATTTTCTGTGAAATCGCCATAGGCAATATAATCTTGTACTAAAGGTATACCCTTTTGTGATAGAGCTTGTTTAAAACCATCAAACCTTACATTTCCTGAAAACTTATTCAGATCGCCGGTTATTATGCCAATATTTCGGTGCCCTAGGTTAATAAGATAGTTTGTTGCATCTAACGCACCCTTCGAATTATTTAAATTTATATATGTTGCTTTATCCTTATTTTCTTCTGTTACTTTAATATCAATTACAGCTAATATAAAATCTTTATTTAAGACCTTCAATATTTTTTTGTATTCATTTTCATTACTACCAATAATAACTCCTCCGTCAATCCTTTTTTCGCAGAAGGCACTTTGTATTTTCCATAACTCGTCCGAACTATAAATAGTGGATACCAGCACATAATACTGAGTTTTGTTTGACTGATCTATAAATGCGTTTATAAAGGGTGAAAAATATGAATTGTCATATAAAAGATCCTCATTATTTTCTATTACATGATGAGGTTGCTCGTTATCTTTTATATCCACTACAAAAATTCCTAAAGTAGAGTTTTTCATTCCAACTAGTCTTCTTGCAGATGAATTGGGATAGTAGTTATATTCTTTTATAGCCTTAAGGACTTTTTCGCGTGTTGCGGCAGGTATATCAGGATAATTATTAATTACCCGTGAAACAGTACTCCTTGACACTCCAATCATTTTTGCTATTTCTTTACTATTCAAAATTATCACCTTAATTCTTTGAAATGGCCTAAAGCTTACACTGTAAAATTCTTTGTAAAACTTATTCTATGTATTGGACAAATTCCAAACTTCTTTATGGCATCTATATGTTCTTTTGTCCCATATCCTTTATGCTTTTTGAACCCATACATAGGGTAAGCAGCATCAAAATCTTCAATCAATCTGTCCCTAGTAACTTTTGCAACAATCGATGCTGCTGCAATAGATATGCTTAAAGCATCACCTTTAACTAAAGATTTTTGTTGTATTTTTATGCTATCTAGTTCTACGGCATCGACTAGTAATAGATCGGGCTTTACATTAAGACTCTCAACCGATATCTCCATTGCCATTTTAGTTGCATTCAAAATATTAAGTTCATCAATTATTTTTTCATCAACAATACCTACATCATAGGCAATAGCCTTTTGTGTTATTATAGCATATAACTCTTCTCTTCGCTTTTCAGTTAGTTTTTTAGAATCGTTGAGACCGCTAATGAATATATCTTCAGGAAGTATTACTGCAGCAGCTACTACCGGCCCTGCTAAAGGACCACGACCGGCTTCATCTATACCTGCAATTAACTTCTTCCCTTCTTTGCGTGCTTCCTTTTCATAATGACACATATCTTCGAATCTTTTAAGCTCTTTTTCCAATACAAGCTTTTTCTTTTCGTATTTAATAATTAGTTTATCGACTCTAGTGCCATACTCTTCTTTAAAAGAGTACAATTTTTGTATAGCATTATCTATACTCATATCACATACAATAGCCTCTATTTCCTTCAAAGAGAGCTTTTTATTCATTTGTGTCATCTAACATGTCCTCCGGTCTTTCGAGTGTTATTTTTCCAATTTTTCCACCACGTAACTCATCTAGAACAATAGCAGAAATTCTAGTCATATCGATCTCACCACCGGAAATAATACAACCTCTGTTTTTACCAGCAATTTGCAGCAGCTCAAGTCCGGTTTTATCCTCAAGGGAGGTTAGCTTAAATCGCTCCATAATATTTTGAGGATACAATTTGACTAGCTTTTCAAACAGTGAGGATGCAAGACCTATCGTGTCTAATATATCGTCCTTAATTGCACCGGTTATTGCAAGATTTATGCCAACTTCAACATCTTCAAACTTTGGCCATAATATACCAGGCGTATCTAAAAGCTGTATCTTATCGTTAACGTTTATCCATTGCTTACCACGGGTAACACCAGGTCTATCGCCTGTTACGGCTCTTGCTCTACCAGCAATTTTATTGATTAAAGAGGATTTACCTACATTTGGTATTCCTACAATCATAGTCCTAATGGGCCTTGAAATTCTGCCTTTTAGTTTATCCCTATCTAGTTTATCTTTCATTAGATATTGCATTTGTCTCTTTAGTTGATTTATGTTTTTACCTTTAATGGAATCGATAAAAATATTGGCATAACCCTTTGAGTTATACCATTTAGTCCAGCTGCTGCAAATTTTTTCGTCTGCTAAGTCAGACTTATTTAAAACAATTATTTTGGGTTTATTTTTAAATATATCATCAAAGTCAGGATTCTTACTACTAATTGGGATTCTTGCATCTAGCAACTCTATTACAATATCCACTAACTTCATATTTTCAGTTAATATTTTTCGGGTTTTAGCCATATGACCTGGATACCACTGAATATTCATTTATACCTCCTGTATTTCTAGCAATAACACTATGCCTTTTAGCTACTATAAATTTTATTATTTATAAGCTTGTACCATTTAGCTTTGTTTTAATCATAAATACTTCCAAACTCTTTAAGAGGCCTTATTCTAAATACAGCTTTACCTTTAATTTTGTCAACATCAACAAATCCAAATTCCCTACTGTCTTTGCTATTCTCTCTATTATCACCCATAACGAAAACCTTATTCTCGGGCACATTACTAGGTAAATCGAAATTTTGCTTCGTTGTGGAACCCTTAACATAGGTTTCCTTCTGCTCAATTCCATTCACATATAAACTACCATTAATTATATCTATTTCGTCTCCTGGCAATCCTATAACCCTTTTAATATAGTCTACTTCGTTTTGTGGAGGAATCAAGGAAGCCAGAATGGGTATGTTCTTGGCTATAGGAATATAATCTAGGTTCCCTTCTGTAACTTCAAATACAATTATTTCTCCCCGCTTTGGCGGACCAAAATTGTATCCGATTTTATTTACAAGCAAAACCTGACGATTATAAAGTGTATTTTCCATAGATTGCCCCTGTACTATCACCCACTCAAAAACAAAGGCTCTTAGTACAAGTGCAATAAGTATTGAAATAATAACCACTAAAATCCATTTTAAAGTCTCTTTAAAATAGTTTGGCTTTTCGTTTTCATAATTTATGCCGAACTTATCAAATTTATTTCCTTTATCTCTGTTTCCCGGATTATTAGCAAATTCCATAAATTACAACCCTATTCCCTATAATGTTTATTATCTCGTACAAAGTTTTTGCATATAAATAGCTTTAAAAACATATCACTATAAAAAATTTATGTTCTTTATTATATCACTATATTACTTTTTATAAAAGAATTTGTTTTTGAAAGCAAATACTGACTTTATTTTGACATTGTTTAAAAGACAAAAAGTATTGACCATTTTAGCCGTTTGTACACCTGTTTTATTCAATAAAAAGGTGCAATATAACAAAAGAGACATAATGTCCCTTTTGTTATATTAGATATTAACCTAATCTTGTTTTTACTTTAGCAGCTTTTCCTACTCTATCTCTTAAGTAGTACAGCTTAGCTCTTCTAACTTTACCTCTTCTAACTGTCTCAACTTGAGCAACATTTGGTGAATGAACCGGAAAAATTCTTTCAACTCCAACTCCATAAGAAAGTCTTCTTACTGTGAAAGTTTCTCTTGGTCCAGTACCTTTTATTCTTATAACAGTTCCTTCAAAAATCTGGATTCTTTCCCTAGTGCCTTCTTTAATCTTAACGTGTACTTTCACGTAATCACCGATTTCAAGTTTAGGCTTTTCAGCTTTTAACTGCTCTTTTTCAAGCACATCAATAATGTTCATGATTAGTCATCCTCCCTCCTGCCTAGACGTTCTTGTATCTAACAGCGGACCGTCCGTATTTCCACAAGACAGAATTATAACACATATAATGCTAATTGTAAATGACTTTTTATTTTTTAAAAGATTTTTAAAAGATTTATATACTATGAGTATTGCTGATTTTTGGTGATTACAACTTTTCGCAAAGCCATAAGCTATGGTATCAATGTAGCTGTTGTAGTGAGGTTAATGTTGCCAGGAGTATATGTACCACCATAATAAATACCGTTAGTGTTTGTTCCAGTTGATATTCCACCAATATTAACATTATATGTCGTACCTTCTTTCAGCATAGGTGAACTGAAGAATAACTGATTATAACTGATTGAAGGTGCAAAAGTCAGAACATTGACAGTGTTATTTTCAATACGGAATAAAGTACCTGCTGGATTTGATGAGCCCAAATTCATATATAATGACGGTTGAGTAGAATTACTACTAGGTTTAAGCTCATAACTTCCAGTAGAAATTATTGTTCCACCTGTAATAATTAGCTCGATTTCAGAAACAAAGACCGCTTTTTGTGAAAGGGCAATTATTGTACCGTCACTGATATCAATTTCTTCACCCGCATCAATCGCGTTACTTCCGGCTTCAATAAATATATTGCCACCAGAAACTTTTGTTTCATCATTTGAATGTAAGCCATCTTTGACCGCTTTAATTGTAATATTACCGTTTTCAATGGAAATATTATCGTCACTTGCTATACCATGTCCATAATTACTTATAATGTTTAAGGTGCCTTTACCTTTTATTTCTAAATTATCATTGCTAAACAATGTACCTTTAGCATCTTCATAAATATATGTACTTCCATCAGACAAATTATTTACTGTATCTTTAGTTAATGTAATAAAAGCTTTGTCTACATCATCGAAATAAATTGCAGGTCCGTTGGAATTGGTTATATTAACACCACTTAGTCTTAGTTTAACTCTTTCTTTTGTATTAATATATATCATACCGTTTGACAAGGTTCCAAAAACTTCATGGTCACCGCCGGAAGTGATTTTTACGATTGAACCCTCCACTGCGATACCTTCCCCGGTATATGTAATTGTATTTCCAAGATTAATAGTACCAGTATTATTTTTCCAAGCTTCTGGATCAGGCGTAGGAGTCACTGGCACATCCGTTGGTGTTGGAGTAGCCATGCTCTCAATGGGAAATACCTTTATGTGACCTAAGAGATACTGTCTTAAGTAACCAAAGTCAAGAGAATCAACCTCACCATCTCCATTTAAGTCAGCTGGCACAATATCATTGAGATTGGTTGTGCCCAAAAGATACCTTCTGCATATACCAAAGTCTAGTGAATCAACATCACCATCACTATTCAAATCCCCATACAATGGTGCAGCTGATGTTAGTGAGAAACAAAAAGTATTGATTAAAAAGATTAATAAAACCATGAAACAATTTTTTTTCATACAAGATCTCCCCCTAAAATTTGTTATTATAATTTTGCATATTGATATAAAAGTAAATAGGTTTATATACAATTCTTAAAAAAAGCTATAAATACCCATGCTTCTATTATAATATAGAAACCTTAAGCTTATCTTAAAAATCACATAAATTTAGAAAAAAATTATATGGATGTAAAAAGAAATAAAAAAGTAAGCTTAATTTGCAAACTTCTTTATTTTAAGAGATTTATAACAATTCTTAGAGGGGAATAAAAACTCTGAGGCATCGAGATCCTCCGTGTAAGCCTCTTTCACTTCGTTTGAAATAAGCATAAACAAGAATTCAGAAGAAATTCTGAATTCTTGCGGTTATATTTAGGTATGTATTTCTTAATTTACTGTTCTCTCGTCATAAAAGTTTACAGTTCTTTCATCGTTCATTGTAGGTCCTCTCCCTTCAATATCAGTATATTCCACATTATTCTAATAGTGTTTGTCCTTAGTGATTTTAAATATTAGTATGAACAGGTTTTGTTTTTTTTACTCATATATTTTCATTTTTATTTATTGAAATTACAACTCCATCTCCAGGAAGTATCCAATCTTTAAAACCAAATTCCAATCCATTATCCATAGGTTCTTCAATCAACATATCTTTATGATTTCCCATAAATCCAAAACTATGCCATGATAATTGATAGGAGGGGTCATTCAGAATAAAAATTAGGTTATATTCCTTGCAAGGCTTTGTTATTTTATTTGAAAAACATACATCATTTAAGGGCACAACAGTTTCAATAATCATATCAATAACTTGCGATTTTTTAACTTTCACATTCCAAGAGGTATGAACATCTATACAATACGCATCATTGCTTTCTATGCAGTTTTCATTAATTATAAGACTGTCATTAATTTCTTTTGTATAATCGGATGACTCTACCGTAAACTTTTTAATAGTGTATAATTTGTTTATATCAATACTATCAACCTTTTGCATTTCTGCACCAAAAGGAATTGTGATAATGGCTTCTTTTTTTGATGGATTTATAATTTCAAACTTTTTTCTTATTGTTTTTGTTATGTAATTTTCACAGATTTTGCACTCTATCTTTGTCCTATAATACTTATAATAACAATCATTCAGGAGTGTTGATAATTCCTGTTCAAAAAAGTTATAGAAATTATCTTTATCATGATTGTTATCTCTAAAATAAAGCTCCCATTCAATTTTTGACTTTAGTTCCTTCATTTCGCATTTAGTCAAACGATTAATAAAATCATTTTTCACAAGAGTTTCAGTAGGCTCCATCCAGTTTTTTAATATATTTACAAGGGTTGAGGTTATAAGAGCTAAGCCTAAGCTCTTAATTCCAGCAAGCAAAATGTCACCTAGAATGCCCAAATAGAATGCGTTTTTAGGAGGAAAAAACAGTTCAAAATATGAGGCTGCAAAAATGAGTGTTGCCCCAATAAAGAAAGAAATAATTGTCACTCTACGAATTCTCATATTCATTGTACTTATCTCCAATAAACATAATCCTACTATATGTATATTATGTAATTCAAGTATTTATTCCAAGTATTTATGTATGGTGTTTAAAAAAGGTACAAATGTAATATTAACCAACATCAATTGAATTGCTACTCTTTTTCATGTTAGAATATATATATAATATAAAAAAAAGTAGGTAAGATATGTTCGAAAAAAACAATGTCCAGAATAATTTCAAAAAGCAAATGAAGGAATTAGAAAAGGAACTTATTCAAAAGGAAAAATTAGAATCTGGTGCTTTTACCAATCCCTATTACAAAGGAAGATTTTACGGATATACGGATTTAGATACTAAACGTGAGTTTTTGGGTAAAGTAAAGACAATTGTATTTTCGCCCACTGTTATTACTATTGTCGCAATTCTTATTATTGCATTATCAGTTAGCTGGAGCAATACTTCTAACAATATGATTAAGGCTTATGAAAGCGGAAATTATACTAAAGCTATTGAATATTGCGACAAAATTCTTTCTAAAAATCCTAATGACTTCAATGCTCTAGCCTACAAAGGTTCTTCCCTTGCCTATTTAGAAAATTATGAGGAAGCAATTATAAACCTTAAAAAAGCCGAAAAGATAGATTTTGATACTAGTTTATACTTTGAGATAGGCTATACAGACTATGAGTTACAAAACTATAATGAGGCAATCACTTATTTAAACAAGGCAATTGCTTTAGATAATAGATATCTTGATGCTTATATATTTAAAGCTTATTCCTTGGTTGCACTTGAAATGTATGAAGAAGCAGATAAATGTGCGGATGAAATCATGACTTTTTATCGTGACAATGCCTACGCTTACAACATCAAAGGTTTAACTAATACCTATAGAGAAAACTATGAGCAGGGAATTGAGAATTTTGAAAAGGCAATTGAATTTTATGACGAGCCTGATGGAAGCCGGTTTGAGGTAGCTTATATAAACAAGGCGTGGGCTTTATACAATCAACAAAGCTATGAAGAGTGTATTGAGTATTGTAATGGCATAAAAACATCCTTTGTTAATTGTTATGATTTTCCCTACTATTTAGGTGATTGTTATTCAATATTAGGCGAACATGAAAAAGCCATTTCAGCTTACGAGGAAGCACGCAAGCTATCTCCTAAAGACAGTACAATACTTTCGCGTATAGCTTTTGAGTATTACTACCTAGAAAAATATGACAAATCTAGCGAATATGTTAATAAATCTCTTTCTTTAAACGAGGAGGATTATGAAGCAACCATTCTTACTGATATGCTTATTGAAGCAAGTAAGCCTGAAAACGAAAGAATTGTAAACTTTGTTAAGGAAAACTATTTATATCTAGACAAGGTAGTTGACTTTGATCAAAAGTCAGCTACCTTCCTCGAAAAACAAGAAATCACTCTTCTTGATATATACAACTTTCTAGAGTCGGTTAGATTAAAAGATGATAATTTTACGTTTTTCATATTTGATGAGTATTACGATATGATGCTAGAAGAAGATTTAAACAACAAATTAGAGTATAAAACTTTATCTGACAATATTCAATATATAAAAATAGACTCCTTTACCATTGGTATTGATGAGCAATTTAAAAGTGTGTTAAAAAAACTACCCAATCCACAAGAACAAACACTTGTTATTGATTTGCGTGATAATCCTGGTGGATTGGCAACCACTGCCAATAGAATGCTTGACTTCTTATTGCCTGAATGCGTTATTAGTAGTATGGTTGATAGAACGGGTGAAATATTTTCCTATGACTCAGATAAAAATCTGATTTCCTTCAAACATATTTATATTTTTGTCAATGAAGAATCGGCAAGTAGCTCGGAGTTGCTAACCTTAGCACTAAAGACCTACCTAGACAATGTTACTGTTATCGGAAGACCTACTTTAGGAAAAGGAGTATCTCAAAAAGCTTTTGAAAGTAAGAAAAATAAATACATGATTTTTCTTGTGGATGCCTATTGGAATGTAAATGAAATTAGCGTGTCCAATCAAAAAATTCAACCAGATATAAAGATTAAAGGAAATGAACTCTCTCATTATACAGATGCAATGGAAAAGCATCTTCTAGGTAAATAACAACACTAAAAGTATGCATAAAAAACAGTATTATTAGGGTCTTTTGTATCATACTTGTGTTTTTGAGCTTATTATTAGTTGTAAGAAAATACAATAAGCAACGCAGGTACTACTGATGATAAAAGCCGCCAAACTTACTTATAGTATGAATGGTGGCTTTGTAAATTAATCCAACTCTTTAAAGATTTTATAGAAAAATATAACTCCCTAAGACCTAACAACTGCTCTTCTTGTTAGCAAATATATACTCGTTGAGAATATTATCATTAAAATTGTCAGACTGAAAACTCCAATATAAGGGTTCTGACTCTTAAATCCAAAAGCTGATGAAATAATATCTGCTATGTTTATATTAAAAATTCCTATAAAGGTATTATTAATTTTGTAAGAAGATGTAGCGAGTAATGCAGGAACTACTGATATTATTACCTTTACGATTTTATTGCTTCTATAGTAACATAATGAAATAAATATCCCAATTATGAATATTGCACTATAAATCGCGAACTGCCAAATTATTGTTCCAAAAAGAGTTTTTAAATCATTTGACTGTGTCCAGTTTATGCCCGATTCAGTAATTCTTATATTTTCATATATCATATCATATGTAGTTACACATTTTACAGAAATATTCAGTACTCTGTTTATTACTAGATCTATTATTGACATTGTAAAGGTAATAGGAAATACAGCAATTATTAATCCCTTAAAAAAGACTTTTCTTGAAATGTTATTGGCCTGTGTAAAGAAAAAAGTAGTTTTAAATGAGTTAAGTCCTACTACAAATAAAAATATAATTGTAGATATATCAAGCCCTGAAGAGCTGAAGCTTCCATCTGATACTGTTACTGAAGCAGAAAAGAATAACAATACTAAAAGGAATATAAAATAGTAAATTTTTATTGCTCCTATTGTGCTTAAAATTTGATACTTTGCAACTTTTAATGCCTTCATTGATTCATCCCTCCTGTACTGGTTAGATATATAAACATATTCTGAAGCTCAACTTTACTAAACTCTAAATTCAAACTTTTGGCATTATCTCTGTCGGCATCGGTTATTTTTTCATATATCGTCGCTGATTTATAAGATGCCATATGCTCAATATTAATGCACTTTTTACCCGATATATATCTATCAATGTTCTCGGCAAGACCAGAAACGCAATAAGCAGATTTAAGTAAGTTTTCAGTATCATCGTTAATTAAAACATTTCTATCCTTTATTATAATAACTCTTTCGAGGATCTTAGCTATTTCCTCAATAATATGAGTAGAAAGAATTATTGTTTTAGGGTGCTCCATGTAATTTACCAACAATTCTTTATAAAACAGGTCTCTATGAGTGGCATCTAAACCTAAAACCGGCTCATCGAATATAATTATGGGTGAATTAGAAGCTAATGAAGTAATCAATTTAGCTATAGTCCCATAGCCTGTAGACAGCTCCTTTAATTTCTTGTTTTGATTGAGATCGAACTTCTTGCATAGCTCCGTGGCATATTCTATACTGAAATTGGGATAGAATTCTTTTGTCCAGCGAAAAACTTCCTTAACCCTCATGTTTTCGGGGCAATAGTCCTTTTCAGTCATATAGTATATTTTCTCTAAAGCATTATCATTTTCCCGTACCCCTTCTCCGTCAACTGTTATTTCACCGCTTGAGGGAAATAATTTGTTTGTAATTAGATTTAACAAAGTAGTTTTACCGGCACCGTTTTTTCCGAGTAAACCGTATATTTTATCAGGTTCAATTGTGATTGATATATTTTCTAAAGCACAATGCTTTCCATAACACATAGTAACGTCCTTAACTTCTATTTCACTCATTTCTCTCTACTCCTTTCTAACATCTCTATTATTTCATCTATTCCAATATCAAGTTTTTTGGCTTCTGCTACAAGGCTTTCAATATAGTTTTCATAAAAACTCGTTCTTCGTTTTTCTAAAAGTTTGTTTTTAGCCCCTTTACACACAAACATACCAATACCCCTCCTTTTATAAATAATTCCTTCATCCACAAGTATATTAAATCCTTTTGCTACGGTAGCAGGATTTATCTTATAGCTAACTGATACTTCAGTAGTAGACGGTATCTGAGTTTCTTCTTGAAATACTCCCTTTAGTATATTGTCTTCTACAGACTGAGCTAATTGAAGATAAATTGGAACTTCACTGTTAAAATCCAAATTCAAGCCTATCACCTCCATTTATTCTCTTAGGTTAATTGGTTCGTTACTTATATAATTAACTATACATCTAATCAAGGAATCTGTCAACTAGAAAATACAAAAAACCACCAAACATATTCATAATATGAATGGCGGTTTTTTGTATTTTGAATAAACTTAAATTGTTGCTGCAAAACTAATATCTTAGTTCAATATCAATTTTCTCATTTTTCTACTGGGAACTTGTCTATTATTCCTAAAAGAACACTCCTCATACATGCAAAGTCAATTGAATCTACATCTCCATCGCCATTTACATCAGCAGCATTATATCCACCGCTGTAGGAAAAGCTGTCAATCATACCTAAAAGATATTTTCTAAGCATTGAAATATCAATTGAATCAAAAACATTGTCACCGTTAACATCTCCATACACGGTTTTTGAGGGAGGTGTTGAACCTCCAACAATTGCTTTTGCAAAGTCAGAACCCATATCTAGAATTCCCTGCGTTCTATAGTGAGTACCATCTGTGTCATAATCTTTAGTATCAAAAATCCCTACATTAGGTACCTTATTAGAAATATTTATTTGAGCTTGTCTAACAATAGCGTTTTCTACCCATACGTCAGAATCATCAATCATTGCTATAATAAAAGGCATTTCGGGTGCGTTAAATTCCTTTCTAACATCGTCAATGAATGCTGTCAAACTATCTTCATATTCGTTTGCAGGATAAATATTACAAGCATCTGATTCCCCTTGCATCCAACACATTCCTGCTAGTTCATAATTAATACTTTTATCAAGTGATCCTAAAGCATTATTAACAGTTTCAACTAAATTTTTATAAAGGGGTCCAGTAGCACCTCCAGCACTAGGTGGACGCCAATCGCCCTGTAATGATGTACCCGACCAACCGCATTTAATTAAGAGTATTTCGCTGTCGGGATATGCTTTTGTTATATCTATTCCAAAGGTCAATTCGGGTCCAAAACATCCGGAACCACTTCCAAAACCCGGTTTTAACGTATGCCATGCACCTTTTAAAGAGGCTTCAACCGTTCCTTCAGCATATATCTTGACTCTTTCCTGAGATCCTAGGTATTCAGCAGAAAGCTCATGATTCATACCACATCCTGCCATATTTGATTGACCTGCAAGTATAAATACCTTATAACTACTTGCACCATATACTCTTTCAGTTGGAGCAACAAACAACAAGGGTATTAATAGAAGACTAATAACAATCAAATTTATCTTTTTCATATTTACACACAACTCCCTTTTAATAATTATTTTCATTTAATATTAATATAATCTCTTAGGTTATGGATAATAGATGGCGTCTTAGTTTAGCAAAATCAATTGAGTCAACCTCTCCATCTCCATTTAAATCTCCAGCCTCTTCCCAGTTCGCAGCAGGCATATCTTTTCTTATTCCTAACAAATACAATCTCATAGAAGCAAAATCGATTGAATCTACACTTCCGTCTCCCGTTACATCTCCGTAAAGGATTTCTGGTTTGGCAGTAGGTGTTGGAGTAGGCACAACAATTACTGTTCCCGGCTCAATTCCCCATTCTAATTTATCCTTGACATATGCCGTAACCTTTGACCAGTCCTCATAATCACCGCCGCCTTCGTTGTAGGAGTAGTCATTTGACAAATCAAAATCGCTCCAATCTGTTTTCCAAAAACGGGTTGAAAAATAGAAACATTCTTCCGGTTCTAGTTTGCCGGCTTTAAATGATATCTCCAGATAGTAGTCGGCATCGGTGGTGGGGTTGTCCATTTTAACAAATTCACCTGTAACATTTCCATCACCTAGTGGGGTATAGTCACAGGAAAAGGTCTGTGGCTTATCACCATCAATAGTATAATAATATCTAATTTTAACATCAGTTAAATCTAAGGTCTTTGAAGTTGGATTCATAATACAAAATTTTGGTGCTACTTGGTTTGAAGAATGAAAAGTACTATTATACATTTGTATGACCACATCACTTACTGGTGTCGGTGTTGTCACTGGTGTTGGGGTAAATGTTATTGTGGGATCCTTATAAGGCTCCTTGCCATAGACAAGCTTGCCATCTTTATATACCGGCATACATTGGGTCTTGAAAAATTCAGTCTTTTCAGTAGGTAAGCCCTCTCTTGAAAAGTCATTATCTGGGTCATAGCAAGTTGCATTAGAAGTGTATATCTTAAATTGAAACTGGCTTTTACCAAACATTTTAACTGAAGCGGGCCAGTATATTTCTGCAAAATATATATTGTTGCTCGGATCCCAAGGTTGCAGACCTGTTATTTTTGCACCATTGTCGGTAAAGGCAATACCCGTCTTAACGTGTTTAACGGAATAGCCCTTTTCGTAAAACTCGCTCAAATCTACAAAATACCTTACAGTAATACCATTTTCAAAGTGAGGAGGTGCCATATTTACATTATATACATTTGCATTAATAACTGACTGCTGTTCATTCTCATATGTAACCTGTGCCTCGATTGAATACTCTGGAGGTCCTGACTCGATATCTGGAGTCTCTTCCGGCTCCTGATCCTTGCCAAAAAGCTCTGTCATTCCAGCCATAGCACCTACAAAACCAGCATTATAGTCAAGACCTACTTCGGTATATACATATTGATTTATATCATCAACATAGGAATCATCTTCCTTAGGTCCACCTACTAAAGCACCATAGAGTATATGTCTTTCAGGGTCATTCTTATCCTCTCTTGTTAGTTCTCCTTCAAGTCTTCCACTTGCTGCTCTGTGATGAGGAAATTTGGGGTAGTTTTCACCAAATCCCACAACATACGAGCTTTGACGTGGATTATCACCAAGGATATAATCTATCTGACTCTTCGCAAAATCAACATACTTCTGATCAGGAGAGTATTTATTGTATACTAAGGCTAAAAAACTTGCTGAAGCAGCATATTTCAAGCAGGCCCATTCATGAAGGTATCTTAAACCACCTGGTGTTGTTGTAAGTTCATTAATCCAGAAATAAAGATTTTCCTCAGCCGCTTCCTTGTATTTAGGTTTATCGGATAATTGGGACATCATCAGGAATACTCCGCCAAAAACATCATCCCAACAATGGGTCCAGTGGTTGTAGTACTCAACCTTATCCCCACCAATACCTCTTTCGGTCATAAATGTTTCTACATCATCAAGATAGCTTTTATCTCCCGTTGCTATGCATAACCATACAGCCCCCCACATAAGCTCATCATAGTAGCTTGCAGGAGTATAATAGGTTTGTGCTTTGCTGTTTCCTCTATACTTTTTGCCGAAGTTATATAATCTTATGGCTGTATCAAGACATTTTTTACTGTATTCTAGATCCCTATCCTTATAGTTTATGTACATCAACGCCAGTGCAGCGGCTGCACTACCCGCAACATCAGAACCGGGTGTCTCAGGAGTTGCAACATAAAAGGCAGGTCTTTCTGTATCCTGCATTTCTGGCGGTCCCCAATAGCTATGATCGGTATCACCATCACCCACCTGATAATAAAAAGTGGTATCGTTTACAAAGCATTTTATGAAATAATCACAAAAATGCTTATTGATATTAAGCATATATTCATCCTGACCTTTTTCTATAAAGGTATCTTTGAACTCATAATATGCCCAACCTAAAGTAGATGCTGAGTAGGTCTGAGGTAATCCGAACTTAACATGGTCTCCACAATCATGAAAACCACCGCTCAGATCTATACCTACATCACTGCCATCATCCACATGGCATGGTCCTCTCCACTTTAAACGGTTATTTCCTGCATCTTCTCCGCACCAATTTGCTTCATAGAATAAAATAGATTTGGCAAAGGCATCTGTATAATTAAACTTAGATGCGGCCTTTGTCTCAGTTGAAAAGCTTCCAATAGATAGCAACATACAAAAAGTCAACACAAAAGACACTGTTACTTTCACTTTCCCCACTTGTACTACCTCCCCAATCAAATCTTTATATATTTTCATTATGCATAAATATTAATTTATACACAATTAATAATCTCTTGTACAAAAACATTATACCATTTTTCCATTCTTTTATAAATGATTAACTAAGGTGATTCTAAGAAAATTGTTTTTCTCATAACTTATCTAGTTCGCTAGAAAATGAAATGCTTCTATTTGATGAATTAGGATATCCTGAACTAATTATGTATATCTATTTTGACTTTAGGCAAATACTAGGTTATAATGTAATTGTTAAATAAATATCAATCATTGTATTTTTATATAAGGGAGTAATCTTTTGTTTAAAGTATGAAAATCTATGGAAACAATAGATAATTGAAGCAAAATAAACTTTATAGGAGAAGAAGGAGGATTTTTATGTTTTCTTTAAAAGGACGTGTTGCAGTTATTACAGGAGCTTCTTCTGGTCTAGGTCTGCAGATGGCCAAAGGCTTTGCTCAACAAGGTGCCGATTTAGTACTGCTAGCTAGAAGAATTGAAAGATTAGAAACTATTGCTGCTGATTTTAAATCCAAAGGAGTAAAATGTTTGGCTGTAAAATGTGATGTTACCAATACTGAAGAAATTAACAAAGCAGCAGAAGCCGCAATCAAAGAATATGGTAAAGTGGACATTTTGGTCAATAACGCTGGTGCTTCGAAAAATGCTGGGGTACTGGATATGACCGATGAAGAATGGAATTTTACTATGGCTGCAGATTTGACAAGTGTTTTCAAAGTTACGAGAGCCTTTGCAAAATACATGGTTGAAAAGAAATACGGTCGAATCATAAATATCGCTTCCATTTATGGACAAGTCGGTAATACAGCCATGGATACTGTAGCTTATCATTCATCTAAAGGTGGAGTTATCAACTTTACTAGGGCGGTTGCAGCTGAACTAGCAAAATACAATATAACATGTAATACTATAAGTCCCGGATATTTTGAAACTGAATTAACTGCGGATACACTAAGGACTGAGGCATTTACAAACTTTATGAAAGCTAATGTCCCACTTGGACGCTATGGTGCCGAAGGTGAATTAAACCCAGCTGCAGTTTTTCTAGCCAGTGATGAAGCTTCATATATTACTGGACAGAATATTAAAGTTGATGGTGGATATACATCGATATAAGATTTCTTTGGAGTTATAATTCGTTTTATAAAAGAACATTGCAATGAACTATAGAGAATGAATACTTGCTACTAGTCGAATCATCTGTCCATAATAAGGATAGCATAATTCAACCGGTAGCAAGTCTTATATTCTCTTAATTTTTTAGCTCAATTCTTAGAAATAATGTGCACATTCACCTTAGCAAGTCCCTACTTACTAATAGATTCTTTCTCAAATCTTTTTGGCTACACGCCTTTAAATAGGAACTTTACCTCCATTTTATCATTGTTTTTCGTAAAACAGAAATTACAAAACAAGGTCCCCTAAAATAGGAATTTATCTATGTTCAAGTTGTTGTTATTTGTCAATAAAACATACGCTTTATACTCAAAATCAAAATAAGTACTAAAGTTAGCATATTTTAGTGACGATATATTAAATGCTGATATTAAGAAAAACAGTATTGAGTTCCTACTTTAATTGTGAAGAAGGTATGAACTTGCCAATTGCTTTAAAAAAACAATGATTATTAGTAATCTGCTATTTTCTGTTTATTAGTACAAAAATCTATGATGCTAAAAAAGGATGGTATATATATGCTAAAAAAATACTATGATATGAGTATCAAAAAGAAGTTGATGATTGGATTTTTATTAGTTGTATTGGTTCTTGCAATTCTATCCACCATTGTATTTGTAAATTTTACTAGTTATGTAGAGGCTAATCGTTGGAATCTTCATACACACAAAGTTTTGTCCAATTTAGACAATATCGTTACCAGTATGGTTAATATGGAAACAGGAGAACGTGGTTTTTCTATAACTGGGGATGAAAACTTTCTCGAACCCTATAATAAAGGAAAAGCTGACTTTGATACACACTTTAATGAAGTCAAAGAATTAACCATAGACAACCCAACACAACAAGAAAACCTAAACAGGATAAAACAATTGAAAGAATCATGGCAAGAGGTTGCTGAAAATAGTATTAATCTCAGGCGTGAAGTTGTTAGCAATAACAAAACAATGGAAGATGTTATTAGGGAAACCTCCGATGCTAGAGGCAAAAAGTTTATGGATGAACTGCGTGTTGTTGTTGCACAAAGTAGTGAAATAGAGAATACTCTTTTGGCGGAAAGAGAAAAGTCTCAAGCGACTCAAGAAACTGTTACTAAATTAGTTCTAATCATTGGAACAATTTCTGCATTGATATTGGCACTGGTTATTGCTTTTTATGTGAGTAAAATAATAACCGAAGGAATTCTAAAAGTAGTAAATGCTGCCGATAAACTTGCAATAGGTAATTTAAACATTGATATTGATATTAGCTCTAAAGATGAAATTGGTACTTTGACAGGCTCCTTTATTAAAATGAAGGATACCATTATCGAAGTAATAGAAGAAATAAAGAACATGTCAAATAATGCCATAGAAGGTGATTTGAGTTTCAGAGGCAATAAAGATAAGTTTAGCGGAGATTTTCAGAATATAATTGATGGTATTAATAAAACCCTAGATGCAGTTGTTGAACCTATTAAAGAATCCTCTACTGTACTGGCAGAAATGTCCAAAGCAAATCTGCAGGTTTCAGTTGAAGGTAATTATAAAGGGGATCATGCTGTTATAAAGGATTCAATAAATAATACAATTAATGCATTTAATGAGGTGCTGGCTAATATCAACAATGCAGCTGAGCAAGTTGCAACTGGTTCAAAACAAGTCTCTGCATCAAGTCAAGTGTTATCACATGGCTCAACAGAACAAGCAAGTTCCATTGAAGAGATTACTGCTTCCATTGAAGAAGTTGCTTCACAAACAAGACAAAATGCAGAGAATGCAAATCAGGCAAACGAGCTTGCTTCTAGTGCAAAAGAAAAAGCAGTTGATGGAAATGCTCAAATGTCCGAAATGCTTAGATCAATGGCTGAAATTAATGACTCGTCAAATAATATATCTAAAATTATAAAAGTCATTGACGAAATTGCCTTTCAAACCAATATACTTGCTTTAAACGCTGCTGTTGAAGCTGCAAGAGCTGGTCAACATGGAAAAGGCTTTGCTGTTGTTGCAGAAGAAGTAAGAAATCTAGCTGCACGCTCTGCCGAAGCTGCAAAGGAAACTACTGCACTGATTGAAGGATCAATCAAAACTGTAGATGCTGGGACTAAAATTGCAACAGATACTGCATCAGCACTGAATCAAATTGTGGACATGGTCGCAAAGTCTGCCAACCTTGTTAGTGAAATTGCCATAGCTTCCAATCAGCAAGCTTCAGGAATTACTCAGCTAAATCAAGCTATAACACAAGTGGCTCAAGTTGTACAGACAAATTCAGCGACAGCAGAAGAAAGTGCTGCTGCAAGTGAAGAATTATCCAGTCAAGCAGATTTATTAAAAGAGCTTATCAGCAGATATAAATTAAAGAAGGTAATGATGAATACAAATTTGACGCCCGAGGTTCTAAAAATACTGCAAAGTATGTCAGCGAAAGAGCATTCCTCCGACCAGACAATGGGGGTCGTGGAAGAAAATTCTAAAGAAAAAATCGCCTTAGATGAAGCTGATTTTGGAAAGTACTAAAATCCAAAGCTTAATTGAAATCTATAGACCTATTAAAATAAGTAAAAAGAGTTGCTGATAAAATTAATACAGCAACTCTTTTTATTCTTACCTTAAAGCTTAGCTATTTTATTATTTTTTCAAGCAATTAGATAGTAAAGCAAATATTTCAGCTCTTTTTATATTATTACGAGGTTTAAAGGTATTGTCAGGATAGCCATTGACAATTCCCGACTCAATAGCTTTCGCTAGAGCTTTGTAAGCCCATGCTGAAATATCTTTTGCATCTTCAAACTTAATTTCATTATCCGATTCTCCAAGTTTGAAGGCATTCATGAGAATGGTAACGGCTTCTTCTCTAGTGCATATCTTATCAGCTCTGAAGGTTTTATCCTCATATCCTGAAATAATTCCATTTTCTTTAGCAAGAGCTATATAGCCTGCTGCCCATGAAGGAATACTATCCTTGTCGGCAAAATCTAAAACAGGATTTTCAGATAGCTTTAATCCCATAGCTCTTACTACGAGGGTTGTAAGCTCAGCTCTTGATATGTTTTTGTCAGGTCTGATTGTACCATCTTCATATCCACTTAAGATATTCTTTGATAACAAGTCGTTTATGAAGTCTTTTGCCCAGTGGTTTGATATATCGGAATAAACAGCTGCCGGTATTGTTTCATTTTCCTCTACTACATTAGCATCAGTAGGTGCTGCAGTTGGTGTTGCTGTTGCAGTTGGCGTAACAGTAGGTGTTACCTTTGGAGTAGAAGTTTTTTTGTTATTTTTTGACCCACCTGAGCTAGAACCACCAGTGTTGCCCCCTGAAGCAGGTGTTTCGCTTGTGTCTTTAAACAAATCAGGTAATATGTTGTAAATGTACTGATTAACAAAGTTCCATGCATGTGTACCACCTTCGCACACCATGAAGTAGAGATTTCCTTTTTTTGTATCAGAAGAATAAATGAAAGTATCTGTTAATTTTTTCAATTCATCCATCTGAGGTTTCATGTTAGGATATGCAATATCAGCACTTCCTGTAGCGCTGAATATCTTATAATCATGAATTCCATAACCGGAATTTCTCGCAACATTTGCCAATAAGTTTGCAGTTGCCCTGGAATTTTCTGCGCTGGCATCTCTATTTAATACCCAGCAATCGCCACTTAATGGCATATAGTATTTGATATAGTCGAGGCAGTTAATATATGTATACCAAGTACATACTGAACCCATAGAGAATCCGCCAAAAGCTCTGTGCTCTCTCGAAGCCCTTATTCCTCTTAAAGTTGTATCCTCTGCATAAGTGTTGTATTCTGATTCAACTAAAGGAATAATATCTGCCATTAATTCCTTATAGAATATTGCTACATTATCTGCCAACACATTTTCACCGCCATTGAAAGTAGGTGTAACTACAATAAACGGTTCAATATCTCCATTAGCAATCATGTTGTCAATAATTCTCTTAAGTTCTCTGCTTTCTCCAGGGCCACCAAATAAGAGATTTTCATCTTCGCCACCACCGTGCATTAAGTATAAAATATTATACTTCTTATTCTTGTCAGCGGCGTCATAACCATAAGGAAGATAAACATTAAGGTATTTTGTAGTCAAGTCTCCATAATTAGTTGTTTGATACTCCATTCTCTCAATTGTACCTGTTTTATCGGCTTCTCCCCTATAAGCCACCGGAACAGGAATGAACCATTTCTCATTAGCAGCTTCTTCGGTTAATTCCAGTTTGCCTATAGCAGCTTTAATAGTACTATATTGTTCATCAATTTCCACTTGAGTAACATCTTCTTTTGCTAAAACTCCTTCAGCAGTTGTTATTGCATTAAGAACTACTTCTTTGTTTTTATAGATAGTGAAATCAAGACTCTTTGTTTTGCTAATCAAGTTAAGCAGATTGTATGGATTTAATCCAGTTACTGCACCCTTTGCTTTTCCGGCAAGTATTATTTCGCCGAACTTGCTGGTGTCTTGCCACGAATTACCAGTAGCATCAAAAATATTTATAGTACCGATTCTTGAAGTACCTTTTCCATCATTTATCTGTAAATCAAATCCCATAACTTTTCCATTTGAAGGTATGGAATTTAACTCAATTCTTGCTTCTATGATATAGCCATCTTCTGTTTTTGACGTTTTACTGTAAAATCTTTCTGCATCTCCAACATCTAGAGTCTGGTAATTTTCATAGTTAACTCTTAAATGCAAATCGTCAATGCCATATTCGATAGTTTTATCATTGTTTTCGTCCATGAAGATTTCCAAAGAGTCTTGCTCATATGGATTTGTAGGTTCTACAGTCATATCGCTGTCTTTTACTTCTGCAAGAATATATATCCCATTGTCATCCCACATAGCTTTAAAAGTAGCTGTTGCTATAGTATTCTCTGATATAAATTGCGGTATAACAATATCGGTATCATTCCAGATATCATCTACTTCACCATCGATAATTGGTGTTCCAAAATAAGCAACCATTCTTCCTGTAGAATCTAAACCATACTCATCAACAGGTACTTTTGCTGTTGCCACTTCTCCATCAAGAATAATATTTCCAAGGCCTGAAACATTCTGCCATGATTGTCCTGAAGCATCGCACCATATGCTTACACTATCACGAACTCCATCATCATTTTCGTCATTATTAACCTGGAGGTCAAAGCCCAAAATATCACCTGGTTTTGCTTCCAATTGTGTAAATGGTACAGCTGCCTCTACAATATACCCGGTTGCTGTCAAGCTTGTTTTTGAAATAAAGCCTTCAATCTGAGGATTGTATGAAACTTCGTTGTCAAAATTAACCCTTGTTTGAGAATCATCGGCTTCGTAATAAGTTGTCTTAGCATTGTTTTGATCTACAAATATCTCTACAGAATCTTGCTCATAAGCGTTAGCACTCTTTTTGCTCAATAGACTGTCTGTTACTTCTGCAATAACATATAGATAATCTTCATCCCATAAAGTTCTGAATTTAGCTGTTGAACCGGAGGTTCCGCTTACCCATACAGAGGTCTTAGCTTCTTCTGCGCTAACCCAGATATCATCAATTTCACCGTCAATTTCCGGGGTTCCGTTTTTAACTTTAAGAAGTTTTACTTCTTTATCAAGTAAAACATATCCCAAATTATCTTCAAAAAATTGATTCTTATAATCATTCCAAACCACTTGTGATATTAAGACACCTTCATCATCATAATCATTTACTTTGAAATCAATTCCTAATTTATTTCCAATTTCAGGTTGGATTTCTGAAATAGAAATAGCAGCTAGAATTGTGTATCCTTCTTCAGTTTGGTCTACAGAATATGTAATACCATCAATTTCTGTTTCGTCTGCAGGTATAGTATAAAGCTTTATTTCGCTTGAGGCACTAGTATCTGCATCGAGGAATATTTGAAAGCTGTCATCATCACTAGGTGTACTGTCTTTTACTTCTGAAAGTACATAGAGGTTATCCTCATCCCACATCAATTTAACACTGGCTGCAGCACTTTCAGTGTTGTAAACTGAAGTATATACAGCTTGATTTACATCGGTGTAGGAAATTGTATTCCACAACTTATCAATATCATTGCCTAAAACTTTTACAGCATTTATCTGTTGTCTGTAAACCGGTAATTTGTCAGGTTCAGTCAATGCTACATAAGCAGGTTTTGCTTTAAGATTTTTTTCGAATAATAGTGGATAATCTCCCCTCCTGCTAACAGGGAAATCATTTAACCACGATGACCTGTCATCGCCACCCCATAGGGTAACTGAATCTAAAAGGCCTTCTTGAGATAATTCTTTGAAAACGTCAAATAAATCTTTGTATGTTTTAGCTTGTTGCAGTAATATTTCTTCAGTAGCTTTTTTTGCAGGTTCATCACTGGATTTGTAAACTGAAATGTCAAGCTCAGTTACCTGAACCTTAACTCCCATACCTTCAAATTTCTCAATAGACTTTTTGATCTGAGCTATTGAAGGACCGTACATATTAATATGCATCTGGAATCCTACAACTATTCTGTCTTCGGATATTCCTTCTTCTTCAGCAACTTCAAGTATTCTTTCAACTAAATCATACATAGTATCAAGCTTCTTAGCATTAGACTCAATACTATAATCATTTATACAGAATTTTACATCGTTATCTTCTAATTCTTTCGCTTTTTGGAAAGCATATCTGAAAGCTGCAAGAATGTAGTCATCTTCGACTCCGTCTCCATCAGCATCTCCAACTATTTGCCTCCATTTTGAATCTCTAAGTCCTTCACCATCGGAAATAACTTCGTTTACAACATCGTAGGTATCTATTTTACCTTTATAACGTGTCATGATAGTTTCGATATGAGTTTTCAATCTTTCAAGAAGCAATTCACTTGTAGCTTGCTCAGTCTCATCCTCAGCATCTTGAAAGAACCAGTCTGGTATCTGACTATGCCATAGAAGTGTGTGCATTCTCATAGCCATATTGTTTTCTGCTGCAAAATTAACTAATTTATCAGCATCGTCAAAAGTAAAATTACCTTCTACAGGTTGTATAGCTTCAGGTTTCATGCAGTTTTCAGCAACCAAACCGGAGTAATGATGTTTGATGTATTCACTGTATTCTGGTGAATCTATCAAATCAGGTCTTACCGCGATTCCTAATGGGAAATAAGCATCCCATACGCTGCGAAGTGGTGTTAATGTATTATCAAATTCATATGTAATAGGTTCTTCTTCAAGAGGTATAAATACCACATCATCCATATAATAATCAACAAACGTCTCGCTTTCTCTAGTTTCCACATAAAGATGAACATCTTTATCGACAAGAGAGTCTGAAGAAATTATGTGATTACCTTCTAATAATGTCCATTCTCCTTTATTGAGCACTTTACTGACTATATTTTCATATACAGCATTTTCATTATCCTTTGTTGTTCTCAGACTCAATACAAATTCAATTGTATCAGCTGCATCAGCATCATTATACATAACCCAGGCAGCTGCATAGTACTCTCTTCCTGCTTCTGGTTTTTCTGTCTCGCTGTTAATAAGATTTTGAGCAGCACCCTGCCACGAGTCTTTTCTACCTGTTACCTTTATACTGTATTCACCGCCGTGTTTTTCCTCGGACACAGATTCGATGGAACAATCACCATTATTATACCACCAGTTAATTCCACCCTCCATGTCTCCATTGTTAACAAGGTTTACGACCTCTGGCTCCGCTGCTGATACCGGCAACTTAGCGGTTGTCATTATGCTAAAAAACATGGCAAATGACAGAGTAAAACATAAAAACTTACTAAAACTTTTCTTTAAAACCATTGTAACTCCTCCTTTTAAATTTATGATTAATTTTATTACTTCCAGATGCTTATTACTTATGTATATTACTTTTTTAAGAGTATAATAGTTTTTTAAAGTTTTTAAATTTTGTATGCTTAAATCTTTTATATAAAACAACAAAACAATCACGGTGAAGCAATTGCTATGATACACAAATTTAGGTGATTTCAAAATAATCTACCATAGCCATCTCAAAAAACCGGATTTAGTGAACTTTATGACTTAATTATTATGAATTTTATTTTTGAAATGACCTTATATAAAATTCATTAAAAAAATATCATATTATAATTAGAATTTCAACATAAATTTATTAATTGGCGTTTTGAATACCTATTACAATTACATACGACATGTTAAAGATTTTAAGGTCTATGTAAAACAAATTCGTCGTTAAATTTGAAAGAAAACATCTGCCATAAATCTTGACTCTTCAAATTAATAGGATAGAAAACTTTAATAAAAGTTTATTTAGGAATAGCAAAAGTCTCTTGTTACTCTAATCCCCTATATAAGTTTTCGTCGTGTCTATTTTGTATTTTACTCCTTTTAATATATATTATAGTAGTGATAATTGCACTCACTGCAATAAACAAAAATATTCCCAAACCAATAATGAATTTTTTGATAGCTATTTTACTTGAAATTTTTGATCGATAATCTTTTATGCTCTTATCATCAGGTTTGAATTCCAAACTCTTATCAAGGGCTACTAATGCCTCTTCTAACCTTCCCTTTTTTTCTAGAGTCAAACCTTTATTATAATATATTTTGTAATCTTCTAATTTGTTTTCAATAGCTTTATTGCAGCATTCTAGTGCCTCATCATATTTAGGTAGTCCTAATAATGCACTACTTTTATTTACATAACCCTCATAACACTGCGAATCTAATTCCAAAGCTTTTTCGCTATACATAAGTGATTTTTCATAATCTAAAATATTAACATTGCATTTGAATAATTTGTATAAATCATTGTTTGGATTTCCTGGTTACTTGACTTATATTCAAGTGCTTTATCTAGAAATCCTATAGCTTCAAGATAATTGTTATTTCCAAGTTGTGCACATCCCCAATTTATATAGACTTGTGCATAATAATCATTATCTCTTGAATTAATATCTATTGCTTTTCGACATATCTCTATTGCTTCATCATTTCTTTCAAGTTGTAGTAAGCAATTAGACTTAGAAACATAAGCTTCCCCACAATTTGAATCAATGTGTAGTGCCTCATCAAATGCTTTGACGGACTCTTCATATTTTTTTCTTTACACAAAGCATTTCCTTTATTAACTAATGCTAAGGAGGATTTTGGATTAAGCTCAAGAGCCCTTTCAGCTGCTAAAAGAGCATCTTTATATTTCTTCATCCCTAATAAAGCAGCCGATTTATTTGTATAGATATTTGACTCGGTATTTGGATTTTTTGACTTATTAATCTCTGATGCTTTATCACAACACTTGATTGATTCTTCGTATTTTTTTTCTTTTTGAAGAAAAGTAGATTTATTTACTAAAACTTCGCACTTATAAAAGTACTTGTGCACCTTGAAAATTCAATATTATTTGGCAATAAAATAGCATGAGACCTTCATCCTTGGTATAATTGAATTAGCATAAACAATCAAACCAGATGGAAGGACTCATGCTATGAAAAGTATAACACAAGACTACCAAAATGATAAGAAGGTTTCATCATCGATCAAAAGCTTTTTCAAGAAAT
>JAAYPF010000114.1 GCA_012519925.1 Clostridiaceae bacterium | reverse complement strand
TTGTGAGAAATGTCATGTTGGGATAATGAGACCAGAGAAAGAGCCCGAGTGTGTTGTAAAAGGATATGGTATATATGATGGATTTGGTAATGATTGAAGGTTTGGTTTTTTAAGTCATGAGCGAAGCAAATTTTCTTGATATAGGGCGTTGTATACTACTCAATAGAACAAAAGATACTTTTTTAATTGTGTACATATTAAGCTAAAAGCCTTTGTTTAAAGCTCATAAGAATTATTGTTTAAAAGGATTAGCATTGACAATATTGATTTATTTCTATAGAATTACTTTATAAGCTCGTTTTCAAAAAATAGATGGTTAATTGCCAGTTTAGAGAATTTAATGGGTTTTGTTGTATTCAACAATATAGGGGTTATTGTTGAGACTACCTAACACAATATATGAGAAAATTTTGTTTTTTATTAAGATATATAGATATAAAGCATGTCGATCCAGATATATTAGTTGAATTTTAGTTTGGTTTATCAATTCTTTGTTGCGAAATTTAGACTTATCTACAATATTAATCACGTGATATAGCGTAAACGTACTGCTTTTCGATTATTCTTTGTACATTAATGTGTTAAAGGCATAATTTATAAGTATTATCTCTAAAAACCAAGGGGGGTAATTAAAGAATGGAAAAGAAAAAGTGGATTACGCTTGTTGTTCGTATCTTATTTTTTAGCATGGTATTAGGTTCGACGGTTTTTTGTCCTATTGGATTTGATAGGATAGAAGCTGCAGAACAAAAAAGCAGTTTTTCAGTGCAATTAGAAGCTACAAAATACAGGTCTAAGTGGAGACCAATGCTTATTCTAACTAGTATACTTGAAAGAAGTACAAGCATATTGCAAGGAGATGTTAACAATGATGGTGGCGTTAATAGTATTGATTTTGCACATATGAGATTGTATTTGCTAGGAATGAAAGGTGGCATACTTACAGAATATAATAAGTTAATTGCAGATCTTAATATTGATGGTGAGGTTGATAGCCTAGATTTAGCGATTATGAGGGGGTATTTGCTAGGTAGAATAAAAGAACTTCCTACGCCAACTAAAACGGTTTCGCCCACTCCTATACCCACACCCAACAATACTTCAGAGGGTGATGATTTTCCCAATAATATTTCAAAAGCATCATATTTTGTGGCAGTAGGTGAAGAAGTCAACGGAAAGATAAATTTTGCAGGAGATAAAGATTTCATGGTATTTCAGCCTCCTGTTAGTGGGAGATATAGAGTGGATATATATACAAATATCGATTGTACAATAGGATATTTATATGCGGAAAAAGTGGAGGGTTTAACATATCATTACAATAGTTTTGGTACATATTCTTCAAAAGGGAGTTACTATATTGAAGAGAACTTAACTGGGGGCACAATATATTATCTTGGAGTAAAAAATAAAAGTGGTGAATCATCTCTAGATTCATATACTATCAAGATTTCAAAGCTAGAATAAAGGAAGGAACACTGCTCGCCTATGCAACCTAGGAGGCGAAGCATCCGTCGAAGGGAACCTTAGGGTTCCCTAGCGAACAAGAAAATTCAGGAGCGAAGCGAATTTTCTTGTCATTTAGGAAATAGCTTGCGGAAAAATTTGTGGATAAGTAAAAATTAGTGGTATATAGATTGAGAAATCAAAGGATTTATAGGATAATAACATTATTATGACGAAAGAAATTAAAATCA
>JAAYPF010000113.1 GCA_012519925.1 Clostridiaceae bacterium | reverse complement strand
CGCTTTAGCAAGGCTCCAATCCTACAATCTTTAAAGAATTTATCAATAATCGAAAGTATTTGCTTATCATTGGCTTCATTTTGTGATAAAATAGGCATAACAAGAATCTCCTTTTTATGTTGAAATTAGTTTTTAGTCAATTCCTATTTTACCACAGAAAGGACGATTCTTGTATTATTTTGTAGATCAAAATATTGTTTTTCAAGGTTCAGTTCACTTTCTGAAGTGGGAAACTTGAGTTCAATAACTTCTATTTTTGCCTCTTTATCGTATGGTGCCAAGTAATCAGGATGACGCATTATAAAAAATCCGTAAGGTTCATCATAAAAGAAAACTAACTGTTCATCTAACCCTTCAATTTCAATCCCAGAATCCCCACTACCCTTTTTCCAATAGTCAGCATTTTTATTGAATATTATGTCCTTAATAAAATCAATACTTGGGTTTTCTACAGAGTCTCCTGTAGGTCCATTATATGTGATTAAACTCATATTGAATTCTCCCTTCATTGAGTTTTCAAAATTACATTGTAAATCATAGCCTAAATAAGCAGTGCTGATTTACGATCTTTTGTATTTATTTGCCAATTTCTGAATATCCGCTTTGTTCTCTATCCACTCTTCTGAATAGCCGCATTGTTCGCAAACAAATCTGGTAACTTTAACTGCACTTAAAGCCGTCAATCCAACAAAAATAATATTACCCGATCCATATCCTGTATGTTTCCCCGGAATCTTTAATAAGCTAGTCGAATTACATTTTGGACATTGTTTAGTATTTTTCACAAGTATCACTCCTTTATTTTTTGTTGTTTCCCATGTTTAATTGACCGATGACAATGTTCACCAATGTGTCCTAAATTTGTACAAACTGAATATAAAAAACCAACACTATTTAGTATATAATAAAACAGTAGTTTTTTCCAATGAGGCACAAGATTTGTGCCCGATAATATTATTGTCCAAAGATCGTCCCTGTCAAAATTCTTTTTATTCAACTTTCTACTCTTGATGCTGAAGCTTATAGCCGAACATAGGTGGTAGTTTTTGAGTCATTTTGTTAAAATTTGGTCTATCTATTGACTACGTTGTGAATATCTGGTAGTATTTTATTTATCTAATATTGTCCAATAAAGATGAAAAACAAAAGGGGATGTGAATAATGAAGAAAAGTAGCGTCGGAGCTTGTGTTTTTTTAGCAATAGCTCTTATTTTGCAATTGCTAATTGTTTCAAACCTTACGTATTTTCATTAATCTTTAATTGCTTTATTACAGAGAAACTGTTTTAAAATGTATAATTTTGAATTTAATTTTAATTATCTGCGGAGTAATTTTTATATTATTGCTTTTATATTCATCAATTTCTTCAAAGAAAGTCCTTCCATTAAATAAATATTTAGTTGCATTAATGCAATAAAAATGCGAAATTCTATAGAATTATAACTCTATAAGCCCATTATCTATACATACCCCTACGTCTAACTTCCGTCGTACTCCTTTAAAATCAATTTCCAAAAGGGTCTGGCTACTTTTACATTCAAGTACGGCAACAATAACGCCTTCTCCAAAATACTTATGTTTAATTATCAATCCTTCTCCTACTTCATTAATTGCTGCGTTGCGAACAAGTTTTTCAACTTCTATTACAAAAGTCGATTTTGCAGATTTTAGTCCAGGGCACAATAGGTAGATGTATTCCTTTGCTCTAGTCATACCTACATAAAATAACCTACGTTCTTCCTCTAAAACAGAATAATCATTATTCTGCTTTGCCGTTTCAACAACATTCGCACCAGGAATTTCGTCCTCCCTAAGATCTATCATAAAAACAACATCATACTCAAGTCCCTTAGAAGAGTGTATTGTAGTAATAGTAACTCCTTCTTTATGCTTCAAGTCCCTAGGACTATCAAACATTATTTTTAAGTCTTCCAAACGCTTCAAAAAATCTTGAATTGTCAAACATTCTTCAGCAATTGCTTCTAAAATACTATACATTCTACATAAATAATCAAAAGACTGTCCAGTATTTTCACAATAACTCTTTACATAATCAAAATAATTAAAGCTACTCTTTACATAATTCAAGGCTTGTACAGGTGTTACTTTTGTCAGTATGGTAAAATCTTTTTTAAGCTCTTCAAACCTAATTCTTTGAAAAGGCTTTACTTCATCACTTTCTAAAATCCTGTCAATAATATGCTTCTCACCATTGCCCTTTAACGCATACTCCAACATCGCTTTAGATATATAACGATTCATTTTGTAGTATATCCTAGAGAAAGCTTCTCCATCTCGAGCATCCAATGCAAACCTAAAAAAGGCAATTACGTCTTGTATAATCCAATGATTGAAGTATAATAGTTTATTTTGTTTTACCTTAAACGATATATCTTTACGGTCTAATTTATCAGCTATTACAATAGAGGACAAATTATTTCGATATAATATTGCTATACTTAATCCTTCTTTTAGATGCACTTTAAGTTTATCTACTAAGTAGTTAAGCTGCATTGTATAATCTTTAACTTCCACTATAAGTGGATCATGCTTTTTTTCGTTATCTGTATTATGTTTTTTATCAAATCTATGTTTGTTTTCTCTTATAAACATACTACTTATATCAACTATATTCTTTGTTGAGCGGTAATTATTCTCAAGGTATAATACCTTGCAACCTCTAAAATGCTGCGTTATTTGCAAAATATATTTAGGTTCCGCACCTCTGAAACCATATATGGATTGATCATCATCAGCTACAATAAAAACATTATTCTTCTGTGGATTTATAAGTAGTTTTAGTATCTCAAACTGTATTTTTGAGAGATCTTGCCCCTCATCCACCTGTATAAAAGAATATCTGTTTCTATAATAAAGAAGTATATCAGGGCATTTTAATAAAATATTGTAAGCATAAGTCAGCATGTCATCAAAATCAATATAATATTTGCTTCTTTTATGCTCCTCATATGCTTTATAAATAAGCGAAAAGTTTTTTATGCCCGACTCAAAATGGTCAATATTCTTTATCATTTTATTTTTAATAAATCCAATAGCATTAATTAGATTCTCTAATTCATCATCATTAATTTTAGCGTTGTTTATTTGAAAATAAAGCTCCTTAATTATTTTTCTTTTATTCTCCTCAACCTTTTCTTCTCCTTCAATTAGTCTAAACCTGTTGCCCTGTCTATTCTCATAATCCCGAAGAATCCGCCTACAAAAACTGTGTAAGGTTGCAAAATGAACCCTTCTAGAAATATCTTGTCCATAAACCCTTTTAAATCGATACTCCATTTCCGCTCGTGCTGCTTTGTTAAAAGTTAAAGTCAGGATATTCTCAGGCTCAACTCCACAGTTTAAAATAAGGTGCGAAATTCTTGCTGTAATTACAGTTGTCTTACCACTCCCAGGCCCTGCCAAAACGAGAGCTGGTCCATATAAATGATTAACCGCCTGCAACTGCTGATTATCTAACTTTATACCAAATTTATTCTCTACCCTGCCAATACTCATTTAAGCCTTTCACCTTTACTCTACCTATATGTTTGTGCAAATCCCAGCCTGAGCACCCTCATTAAACCGGGAAAGGGGAATGCTCTTTTCAATCCCCATTATAGGAATTTACAGAAATAGGACTTTTGTAGACTCCTATAATCTTAGAAAATTATCTCGTTAACCTTTTTAAGTCTTCCAATGCAGCTATTTCATTCTTTACAGCAAAAATATTTAGTATAAAAAGTTCTGTTCCTTCATTATATTCTTCTTGTATTAACTTGTAAGAACGCTCGTACATTCTCATAGCCGTTTCATAGTCTTTAAGCCCTTTATAGGCTCTTCCAAGGTTCAGATGTGTTTGTGCAAGCTCATCCTTCGTACAATCTAATTCACCTTTTAATTCTCTTAAGAGAATACTATCTAATATATCTCTGCCCTTATGATACTCCCATTCTTTTATCAATGCTTCTGCCTTATATATCTCCAATTTAACCCTGTATTTTTCGTAATGCTCTGAAATAATCTTTAAAGCTCTATCTGCAGCTTCAATTGTTTCCGTTGTCCTATTAGACCTTATCAGCATTTCTGCCATGTTATACCATTTTATAAAACTCCTATCGTATATCCCCATACTCTCTTTAAGCATATTAATGCTATCCTTATAATAGCTATAATACGCATCTTCCGCTGGTACAAGTCCGTCATCAACCCATCTTAAGATTAACGGAGGGACATCAATATCCTTCTGATCCTCCCCTTTCCTTGTCAAAACAATTTCGGGCTTTCTTTCATTTTCAGTACCAGAAATATTGACAACATCCATTTCGTTATATTCTATACTGCTTATTTTCTTGGGTTTATCGTTAAATGAAATTATGTTCAAGATATATCCAATCTCAAAGCCTAAGTTCCATCCTAATAGGAGTTCGCAAATACTATCGTCGTCTATATCAATAAACTGTGCCCAATCAAGACCTAAGACATTCACAACATTTTTTTCATGCCAAAGCTCACGCCATTCATTATCCTCCTTTTTTAATACAATGGCACCCGAACTACTACCTAATTCATAACCTTTATAGGTAATAAAAATTTCATCTTCTCCATCATCTTCAATATCTACTAATTGCACTGCATCTGCACCATTTGGATGAATGGGATATAAATACTTCGTATTCTCTGGCAAGAAACTTTTCGCTATTGCCTTATAATCAGCATTATGCTCCGTTGCCTTTTGTGAATACTTTGGTGGCTTTATTAAGCTTCTTGTTGGGGGAAGCGAATTACAACCTGTTGCTAAACATAAACTCAACACATTTATTATTAAACAAAGACGCTTTAATTTCATAAATATTCTCCATTTCTATTCTTTTGCTAAATATTATTCTGTCGAAATCTTTCATATATTAATTCTACATTACTGAACTATTTAAAGGGGTTACGAAATATTAAAATCCAAACTATAGACTATGGCATAAAAACATCGACCCTTGTTCCTTTACCAAATATACTACTTATTTCCATCCTACCGTTATGTAACCTTACTATTTCATCGCATATAGCAAGTCCTAACCCATTTCCAGAATATGAAGTACTCACCTTATAAAACTTTTCTTTTACTTTATGTAAATCGTCTTCCGGAATACCGATACCAGTATCTTCAACACTAATTAGTATTTCTTCCTTTTTAGATTGTGCGGATATCTTAATTCGCCCACCCTCTTGGGTATATTTAAGTGAATTATCTAGGATATTTATCATTACCTGCTTTAATCTGTTTCTGTCCGCCTTAATTAAAGGCAAGTCATCCTCAACCTCCAACTCCAGCACAATTCCCTGTCTCTGAGCTCTAGGATTCATCTGATTTCTTATTTCAGAAAGAAATTCATCAACATCTAATGCTTCAATTCCTAAAGAAGTGCTTTTAGATTCAAGCTTAGAAAAATCAAGCAACTCATTTACAAGAAGAGCTAGTCGGTCTGTTTCGTTTTCAATAATTTCAAGACCTTCCCTAAACTCATCCATATTACTAAAATCACTTGAATTTAGTGTTGAAGCCCATCCCTTAATAGACGTAAGGGGGGTACGAAGTTCATGGGAAATAGAGGCTATAAAATCATCCTTGAGTTTTTGATGGTTTGAAATCTCCTTAGCCATATGATTGAGAGTAACTGCCAGCTTGCCTACTTCATCATCATATCTTTTAGGAACACGTATATCTAACCTTCCAAGGGCTATTTCTTCTGCAGCATTCGTTATTTCTTTAACTGGTTTTATTATTGTCCCGGAAAGGAAAAAACTCACTATCAATACAAACAATACAACCACAATTCCTATTAATACAAAAAACAAAACCATCTTTAATATTATGCTGTCTATTTCCGAAAGAGTTGAAGTTAGCCTGATAATGCCTTTTATATCAGTATCTGAATCTTTCTTCACAATTATAGGTTGGGATATGGAAAGTACACGTTCGTAAGTCATAGAAACCTTACCTATCCATTTTGCCTTTTTCTTGTTTTTTATGGCATTCTGAACGTCGGGATAATTTGCTGTAGTACCTACTAATCCGCTTTCTTCTGAATCTGCAAGAATCTTTCCTTCATTATCAATGATTTGAACCTGTGCATAGGTATTTACATAAATGTTATCTAACAACTTTTTTGCATTCTTTTCTAGATCTTTTTCATCAGCATAATTGCCATATGAATTTACTGCGAACTCTACTTGCTCATTTAGAATGGTTTCAACATCCCCATAATAATATTGCCTTAGCAAAAACACAAGAATACAACTAAAAACAGTAACGGTTAACAAAATAATTATAAGATGGCTTCCTACTAATCTACCCCTAATGCTTTTCAATTTAGTCTCCCTTTCTCCACAAGTAGCCTCGTCCCCATAACGTCTCTATATATTGGGGTTTTGATGGGTTGTCCTCTATCTTTTCTCTCAGCCTTCTTATATGAACATCTACAGTCTTAGGATCTCCAATAAAATCCTCGCCCCAAACAAGGTTTAGTATTTCATCCCTGCTCAAGGCTTTATTTATATTATTTATAAAAACCTTCATCAAACAAAACTCTCTTGGTGTAAATTCCAGCAACACATCATTCTTATATATGCTTTGTGCCTCTAAATCAACTCTAAAGGGACCTGTACAAACTTCTTTTTGTATCTTCTTATTTGTACGCCTTAGTATTGCCTTAATTCTAGCTATAAGCACCATAGGATTAAAGGGTTTGATTATGTAATCGTCTGCACCTAGCTCAAGCCCTTTCACCTTATCAAGGTCTTGTCCTAATGCAGTAAGCATTATCACAGATATTTCCGGATAAGAACTGGAAATCTCCTTACAAATCTGAAATCCGTCCAAATCGGGAAGCTTAATGTCCAATAAAACCAAATCAGGTTTTTCAAGTTTAACAAGTCTTAAAGCCTCATGCCCTCTTTCAGCCTCTAGCACTTCAAAGCCATTTCTCTTAAGATTTGTAATAATAAAACTTCGTATGGACCTTTCATCTTCTACTACTAATATTCTAGCCCCCATAAAAAACACTTCCTTTCCCCTCACAAACAAGCTGTTTTAAGCTGATATTCATAGTACGAACCTAATAATATTAAATTACTCAAACCACAATGTATATCTATATAGTTATTATAAGTAATCACATACATAACTTAATTATACCAAAAATACCAGCATAATAATTGTTCTTGATACAAATAAAAAAATAAAAATTTATCAGACTTTATTTTTAGATATCAGTATAATGTCATAAGAGTGAACACCAAATTTAAAGTTTTTTTATGAAATTTGATAATCTATAAATACTGGAGGATATTTTAATGCGAAAAACAAACTATATTTGGGGAATTTTAATGATTGCGTTGGGTGGTCTGCTATTATCAGAAAATATATTTGACTTTAGTCTTTTTTCACCTATGCTTTTTTTACCAATGCTAATTCTTGGGTTAGGTCTGTCTTTTGAAGCGGCCTACTTTATAAATAAAAGATACCCGGGATTGCTGGTTCCCGGTGGTATACTTACAACTATAGGTTTCCTATTTTTCTTTGAAGTCACAACAAATTGGCAGTTTGCAAATCTGACCTGGCCTATATATGTGTTATCTGTTGCCGTAGGTCTTTTTCAGCTCTATCTGTTCAGCGGTAGACCAAAAGGACTTCTTATACCCGTTATTATATTGTTAGCAGTTGCAGGCTCCTTCTTATCTATGAACATCTTAAGTATATTTAACTCATGGTCTGGTTTTAAATTTGTTATATCAGTTATTCTGATTGTTTTAGGAATTAATGCGTTAACTAGAAAACGCTCAGTTCATAACGAATGGAAGTAATACTAGCATTCATCAAATGCAGCCAATGCATATTTAAAAGCCGTTGGATTTATATTTTAAGGGATGGCTTTTCATTATGCATTGGCTTTTATTCTTTAGCAAGCAATGTAGCGTAGCGAAACAACCAGCCTGGGCACCCTCCTAAAACCGAGAAAAGGGAATCCCCTTTCCAATTCCTAATATAGGAATTTTTAAAAAATAGAATTATAAATTCCAATGCTCTTAAAAGAATTTAATTTTGTAACCTTTAAACTATGTTTATGTTGATGTTATTTAGCATAGTATGATAAACTAATAGTATATAAATGTGCGAAATACGAAGTAACTAACGCTCTTTAAATAAGATTTCTATTTCATTGTAGTATATTATTGCTAAGTCTTCACGAATATGAAACCATTCTTCAATCCATACGTCTAATAATTTATCTAGGACTTAAATTAACTTTAGGTTATTAATTATAAAAAATAGTAAAGGGGAGAGAATTTATGTTTAAAAAAGCATTGGTAATAATGGTAATTATAGCATTATTAACCTCTTTTATGGTCTCTGGTTTTGCATTCGGCATTGAGGCTTATTCTAAGAACGGATTTCGTTTAGTAGCTCAAAACTCCGACTCTTCTGGAATTGCAATAGACACTGAATTTCTTCTTGAAACAGAAACTAGTTATTCTCTAGAAGAAATCCGCAATGCCTTTTCTATTGATGGAGAACCAGCACCAAACATCCAAGAATTAGACAAAGACTTCTACAGCATCAGGCTTGCAAGACCTCTTATGGAAAATGAACTCTATACCTTCAGAATGAATATGGATAAAGAGACCACCTGGGTATTCCAAACACAATCAACTTTTAAAATAGCCGGTTCAATTCCTGGAGAGAAAACTTTAAACGTGCCTATAAACAGTGGAATAGAAATTCATTTTAGTCATGAAAACTTTAGTGACCTTCAAGACCATTTCGAAATCACACCTGCCGTTAAAGGTAGATTTGAAGTTCACAAAAAAACAGCTGTATTTGTTCCTGACAGACTAGAATATGATACCGTATATACCGTTAGAATAAAAAAGGGTATAAAAATCCAAGGTACTAATAGGGAAATAGATGAAGATTACATATTCACCTTCGAGACAGCAAGCCGCTCTGAAAGTAGCACTCCCTCACCGGATCAAATTACCACCTTCATTAAAGTAAACAGATATCTTTATGATTTTTCACCTAGCGAAAACCCTGAAGTTTTAGTTAATTATTCACTGCACAGCAATAATGGAAGGACGTTTACACCTGAAGTTATGAATGCTAAAATAGGCATTTACGCTTTCAATGATTTTGATTCCTTTTTCTCTGCCATCGAAGAAAAAAACTCCACACCTTACTGGGCAACCAGCTATAGTAAAAAATTCACTCCCGTTGATACTCTACAAAAAGTCCTTGATTTTGAGCAGGTTTTAAATGAAAATACTTCTAGTAGATATGGATATACCTACTTAAAGGTTCCCCAAGCTTTACCCGAAGGGTATTATGTTCTTGACGGAAACTGGAAAGATACTAGATTTCAAACCTTCTTGCAAATAACAAATACAGGCATGTACATATCTGAAAGCAATACCAAAACCCTTGTATGGCTTAATGACTTAGCATCGCAAAGTCCTATAGAAGGAGCAAGTATAAGCTACAAAGGCTATGATGACGTATATTATTCCGGAGACAATGGTTTGGCTTATTTTGATAGTCTAAATATGCCTGTGAACAATAACAATAACTACTATTATAATTATTATTCCTACAATCGATATAATCGATACATGATTGTGAAAACCAAAGAAGGTAAATATTCTGTCTTAGACTGTAGCAACTATTCCTATAATAGTGAAAATAAATACTGGAGCTATTTTTATACTGACAGAGGCATGTATAAGTCAGATGACACCATTAATATATGGGGCTATATCAAAAATCGCTATGATAATGAACAAATTGATTACTTAACTGCCGAACTATACCATAATCACTATAACAAAAATTCAACACCTATAATAAAACAGAATTTAGATGTAAACAACTCCTTCTTTGAAGGCTCAATTAAATTGCCTGACCTTCCTGAAGGCTATTACTATATTGCTCTTAAAAATGGAGATAGAGTAATTATCAATCAATATATCCTAATAGAAAACTACACCAAACCTTCTTACAAACTCGAAATCACTAAAGATAAAAACGCCATATTTGTCGACGAAGCAGCTAATTTTAATATAAAAGCAGCTTTCTTTGAAGGTACAGGTGTATCTAATGTAAATATTACATACAACGTAAATAACTATCAACTAGGTGGAAACATACCTAGCACAACGAGGCAAGCTGACTTAAAAGGAAATCTAGATATAAAATATTACCCTACTGTAAGTTCTAATGTTCAAGGTATATGCTCAAGTACAATACATGCACGGGCAACCCTTCCTGAAAGTGGAGAAATACAAGCCTCAGATAGTTTACGTGTATTTGTTAATGACATAGATATTCAGTCATCTGCAAAAATAGATAATGGTAAAGCGACTGTTTCAACCAAAGTACACAAAATTGATCTTGATCGTCTGAATAATGGAACTGCAAGCAATAGCTACGATTATCTTGGAGATCCAGTAGGCAATCAAAGAATACACGGTACTATATATAAAAACACGTGGATTAAAACCGAAAACGGAACCTATTATGACTATATAAACAAAACTACTTACAAGAGATATTCATACAATCTACAAAAAGAAATCATAAATACTTTTTCAATGATTACTGCTTCTGACGGGACCGCTTCCTATAGTTTTAACGCCCCAAAAATCCCAGACAGTTATTATTCTGTAGAAATAGGAAGTATTGATGGCAACGGAAGAAATATGTATTATACTTTGTATTGCGGCGAAGTTTATGATTACTCACGTTATAACAACCCAACATATACCCTTGAAGGAGATAAGAGTTCCTACAAACTAGGCGAAAGTGTTGATGTTAGCTTCAAATATGGAGGCGAAGCTCTTCCTGAAGGAAGTTATTTATACTATAAGTCACAAAACGGTACCTATGACTACCAAACAGAAAATACATCCTCCTATTCATTTAGTTTCAATGAAAAGGATATTCCTAATACAACGGTTTATGCTGTTTATTTCAATGGTAAAACATACGTGTCTCGCTCATATAACGCTTCCTATGATGCACAGGAAAAGAACCTCACAATTGAAGCCTCAACGGATAAGGATTTCTATAAACCGGGAGATAATTTTACTATAAATCTTGATGTTAAAGATTTGAACGGAAATCCTGTGAAATCAACTGTAAACATAAGTGTTGTTGACGAGGCTTTCTTCTATCTACTCGATCAAAATATTGACCTATTAGGTAGCTTATACGCTCATGTAAATTCTGGTGTATATTTTGAAGGAAAGTCCCACTCTCTAGATTTAGGTCAAAATTATTATGATTGGTCCGATACTGCTAATAATGCAACAAGTCCTGAATCTGGTGGTGGCGGCAATAAATCCTCCTCTGAACCTAGTGTCAGAGAAGATTTCAAGGATACAGCCCAATTTATTACAATTCAAACGAATAAAGACGGAAGAGGTCAAGCCACCTTCAAACTTCCTGATAATATAACATCATGGAGAGTTACTCTTTCTGCTATTTCAGAGGATTTGCATGCTGGAAGTGACAATGTAAATATGATTGTTACCCTTCCATTTTTCATAAATTATAGCTTCAATACAACCTACTTAGAAGGTGATAAGCCCATCTTAGGTGTAAATGTTTACGGCAACGGCTTAGAAGAAAATGACAATATCACTTTCGAAGTAATCGGTTCGGACGAATCAAGTCCAAAACTAACTGTTACAGGCAAGGCATTTGAAAGGATCAACATACCTCTTTGGACTTTGAAGGAAGGTAAGCAAGATATCACTATAAAGGCGTATTCTGATAACGGATACTCGGATGCCATAAAGCATGGATTTAGCGTAGTAAAATCATATTATCAAATTGAAAAAGCGATGTATTATGACTTACAACAGGATATAAATATAGCAGGTGGAAAATCCGGTTACACCAGTATTGTATTCCAAGATAAGAGTACTGGTATGTATTTAAGTGACCTTTTCAACCTAAGATACTCCTACGGCAACAGGATTGATCAAATTATATCAAATTATACTGCAGCAAATCTGATAGCTAAATATTTTAATGATATCTATACCGGCGGTGAATTGCCAAAACCATCCCTTAGTGAATACCAGAAGGCTGATGGCGGTCTTTCTCTATTACCTTATTCCGAAAGTGACCTTGAACTAACAGCTAAGCTTGCTCCTTTGGCAAAAAGTATGGTAAATTCAAATCTTCTGAAACACTACTACTATGATAAGCTTGAAAGTAAAGATGTTTCTGAAAAAGTTAAAGCACTTTACGGACTTTCGGTCTTAAAAGAGCCTGTATTATTAGAACTGGAAAAAATCTCTCAAATAGATAACTTAAGTGTCAAAGACTTAGTTTATATCGCGTTAGCTTATTGTGAACTTGGAGACAAATCAACAGCAGAGCAAATATACAAAAATAGAATTTACTCCTATGTAGAAAAGTTTGAGCCCTATTACAGAGTTAAAGCTGATGATAATAAGGATAATATCCTTGAAGTCACCGCATTATGTGCTTATCTCGCTGCAAGAGTGCAAGCACTTGAAAGTACTGGGTTATATGCTTATTGCCAAAAGAATTATACGAGAGATATCCTTATAGGTATTGAAAGACTAATGTTTATCTCAAATGAACTGGAAAACCAACAACCTTCTGAAGGTAAAATCACTTACTCCTTTGCTGGCGAAAGCAGAACTGTAACGGTGTCAAATGGATCTTCCCACTATATTTCGCTTTTACCTTTCCAAATGGCTGATTTTAAGATCACAAAGGTTGAAGGCGCTGTGTCTGCTGTATCTATTTTCAAGGAAAATATACTTGAAATAAATGAACTAGATGAAGACATTTCAGTAAGGAGAACTTATTTATTCACAAATAACATACCTTTATCCTCAAACACTTTAAAACAAGGAGATGTTATTAAAGTAAGACTCGATTGGGATATTAATAGTGCGGCTTTAGATGGCACCTACCAGATAACCGACTATCTACCATCAGGATTAAAGCCATACAACTCCTACTGGAATAGCGAAGGTCAAAAGATGAGCTTCTATGTATATAGCCGTTTACCATGGAATAATTACATTGAATACTATGCTAGGGTAATCAGTCCCGGGACATATTCCGCTCAAGGACCTGTTATACAAAGCATGAGTTCTAGAGACAGTATTAATACTGGTAAAACAGAGATAGTAAATATTGAGGCTACCGATCCTATACTGACACCAATTGAAGATTTACCAAGCCCTACACCTACTCCGACAGAAGACATTTTGTACGGTGATTTAAACGGTGACGACGAGGTGAACTCAATTGACTTTGCACTAATAAGAATGTATTTACTTGGACTTAAATCTCAATTACCAACGCCGGATAAATACGGTGATTTGAATGGTGATGGATATATAGACGCTCTTGATTTAGGACTATTAAGGCAGTACTTACTAGGATATATTAAGAAATTCCCTGTCGAAAACCAAAAGTAGCCGGAACTATTAAGTATTATATAGAAAAACAAAGTTCTATAAACTCCCAAACTGTAAAAAAGCTAGATGCTAAGTATTTATACTTGTGCAGCTGGCTTTTTTTACCCTTCGAATAAAAAAATATTTAGGTTTTTTTTATCAAAATAGAGGATTTTACTTATCTATGTAGAATATAACCAATAAAATACATAATTCTCTTAACGTTCGTTTATTAAAGCTGGTAATTTTACATAAATTGTTTTGCAATTTAACTTTTAAACTAGAGAATAAAGCAGCTTAGTCTACATAATTTTATTAACTTTAAAAAACATAGATAAAATAAATTAGATGAATTGTAAAATTGCATTATAATTCAAATTAAGTGACTTAAAAAACAACTGGTCAAGTGCCTATTAATAGATTTTACGGGCTTTATGTATTCTAATAATGGATAGGTTGTTTTTTAAATGGTCATATTGAACTATACTATAGCAAATTTCAATATCATAAACACTTTAATCTATATTCACTTTATTTTTTGATGAATGCAGTAATGGGCATGAAGTAGAATATACTATACATTAAGAGGGGGAATTATAATGTCTCGAAAAAAAAAGAAGAACCAACCATATAAAATTCCTATACTCCCTGGAGATACAGTTTTTGCTCCAGCTTCTAGAGATGTATACAGGAAGGCAAAAGTCATTGATTCACAGTTAAAAAATGACAATACTGTTTTTAGGATAGAGTTTGAATCTACAGGAACCACCCACTTTATTTCGGCAGAATTATGCTATAGAGTTCTCAACGGAATAATTGTGCCTTTAGAAAAGCCAACTAATGGCAAACAAAAATTTTGTATTTGGTTAGTTAGAAAATTTGGATTAATTGAGGTTTAATTGATTCCTACATCAAAAGCAGTTTTTTCAACAACTAAGTTATGGTGAACTAACCCAAATACCGTAGATATTTAAAAGCAATAAGGGCACACCCCTCAATCACTAGGATGTGCCCTCATTGTATTATACAAATATAACTTCTACCTTGTGCTCTTTGTTATCAGTAAACAATGGAACAAGATTTCCTTCAATAACTTTACCGTCAACAGAAATCTTTACATTTCCGTCAGCACTTCGGTAAAATCCTTCTGGCTTCTTTATTGTAATACAATAAACTGATTTACCTGTATTAACATTATATGAAGTAACTTTCTGATCTTCTCTTATTATTGGATCAAGTATTAAGCCTTTAGTTGTGTATTCAACCCCAAAAGCACTCATCAAAGTCAATGTGAGCCAAGTTGATGTTCCGCTTAACATAGGACCAATATTCTCACCATTATCACTGTTGTTATACTGGGTACAGAATCTTGGGTTCCCCGCTTTTTCAAAGGGATTCGCCATAGTTCTAAATGGAGCAACCAAATCCACCATCCAGTATCCCATATTTGCAAGTCTTGCAGCAAGTTCCTTGTTTTTAACTGTCTTTGCAGCCTTAAACATCGCAGCTGTAGCCATCATTGTTGCATGCTTAAATACACCACCGTTCTCTCTATCTCCTGGGAAATAATGACCTGTAGCCGTATCATTTGCAACTTTACCTAGATCTGTAGGTGTAACAAGCTTAATGCCATAGGGAGTTTTCAAATACTTATCTATAACATCCAGCATAATGGACATCTGTTCTTCACTGGCACAGTCTGCTAGAATTGACCAACTGAAGGAATTCAAGAAGTATGAACCGTCAATTTCAGGGTCGGAAGACAAATTATCTCCTTTAGCTCCAAGGTAAGTATATCTACCGTCTTTAAATCTATTGAACAATACTCTCGCAAAGAAATCTTCCTTCCAGGCATATTGCTGAATATTTTCAAACAACCTAGAAGACATAGCTTCAAGTTGTTCTTTATATTCTACATCACCTTTTTCGCTTGAAAGCTGAATCATTTCATCTATTGCAACCTTCAACAAAAAGGCGTTCATAACACTTTCAGAATAGTCGCTTTCGAAGGGCTCGTCTATCTTTCCACTCTTTGCAATTTGTTCTTTGTAAAGCTTTTCTTTAGTAATACCATCTATAAAATCATTGTCAAGCTTTAGGCAGTCGTTCCAGTCGGCATTGTCAAGAAGAGGCATACCATGCTTTCCAACTGATATTTTAGCGGAATATTTTAATAGTGCTTTAATTGTTTCATAAACAGGCCTTTTTGTCACAGCATTAGTTCCTGCAACTTCAACTTCTTCATCTAAGAATTTGATATCTCCTGTCAAGCTGATATAGCGGTACGCTGCCTGTACAAACCAAAGTGCATCATCAGACCACTTACCCGGTTCCTTACCCACCCAGAAAAAGTTATGGTAAGCATAACCCAATTCAAATATCATAGAACACCATTCTTTAAGGAGTTGCTTAACAAATTCGCCTTCGCCCATACTTACGAAGTAGTACATTGAAGCATATATGTCCTGTATTTCTCTAAAACCTAACTCCCTGTATCCTTTCTGGGTTTGACAGAAGGATCTTGACACAAAGGTCTGATAAAGCACCTGGAAAGGAAGGTTTTTGTTGAAATAAGTATTAAATTCTTCATCTTCAGTATTAAGCTGCATGAAGCTTGAGTACTTTTCCGAGAACTTAACAACCTGTTCTAAAGCCTTTGCAACTTCACCGGATTTTGAGAACTTTTCAACAAGGTTGGAAACCTCTTTTTTGAATACTTCTTCATTAAACGAAGGATTAACCTTATTTGATGAAAGCCCTGTGAAATTGTCAAACACAATAGTCTTCTTCGCTCCTAATTTAACTTCTGCTCCTAATGCAAAGAAACCGGGACCTTTGCGATAGAAATAATTACTGAGTTTACTGATATTCTCAGGATTTTCCAAGGTACCATTCCCAACGAATTCATTATAATTTGCACAGAATTCTTTAGGGAACTCCACACTGTCACCATTTCTAACTAGCATAGTGTGAAATCTCATATCTTCTCTCCATGGTTCGGGATAATAATCTGGTGTGATAGCAACTATAGAGCCATCCTCTTTTCTCAATATGGAGGACTGCATAATAACGTTGGTATAAAGTACATCTTCAAATACCGCATGAGTTGCAGGTGTTCCAAACATACCTGTATATATCAATTTAATGTTTCTTTCTATGTCTGTAAGGTTAGTTACTTCAATCTGCTGCACTTCTGTTGCTAATGGCAAACCTTCAACCTGTGGAAGTATAAAAATGGTTCTCTTTATGGAAAGACCGCATTTTGTCTTGTATTCAATAACCGTATTATTTTGAGAATGAATACAAGTTGCAGTTTCTATATTACTGTCATTAGGATCTGCTGAATAGAATATCTTCTTAAAATCTTCAACAAGGTAAAATTGACGGTTTGCAGGAAAGCCACCTTCTTCTTGTCTCATATCCCAACGGGTGGCAAGTACCTGAGTCGCTGCATGGGATCTGAACGCTCCCCTTCCAAGTCTGTCAACAACACTTTTAGGTGTAGTTTGAAGAGCATGGTCAAAGCCTGTTCTGTTTCCCATAAGAAGGTTTACATAGAAGTGGGGTCCTGGAGCCGGCGTGAGTAAGTCAATGACATGCTCACCTTTTTTGTTTAGTTCCCCTGCCCATTTGCCTACATTTGAAAGGGCTGTTTCAATCTTTTGTTTAATATCAGGTGACACTTCAACTTTTTGAGTTTCCCCATTGCTGCTCTTATATACAGCAACACTTCCGTTGTCTTGGACCTCAATCATTACGGAAGCACCCTTCGTTGCTTCCGTAAGAAGGTATTCTGATACCTCTCTGTTTTTTAAGAGTTGTAATACTGCAGGTACTTTAAAGGGCATTCCTGCTACTCCAATTACACTCTTAAAAGTTGTATCTGCAAACATTGCATCTACCTTTATATTTTCGTTTAAGGTCTTAAATCTACTTCTTAATAACGATTCGGGAGTTAACTTAACTTCCCTCGCGACTAATTTTTCGAACATGTGAACCTCCTTAGTATTAACCTTATAAAAGTAAAACCGCATAAGCGGCTTTAGTATTTCTAATAAGCTAGTAAAAGCGAAGGGACTCGATGTCCCGTAGCTTTTCATCTAATGCTCAGGTCAAGTAATTGCGTCATTTGACACTAAAACAAGTTTACACTTTAATTAGGTTTGTTTTTTAGCTGTTTTATTGTTATATCTTTTTCAATTTGGGATTGTACATATTATAGGGATTGCATAATCCCTATAATATGTACAGTTAAGCTTGAAGCATATTTTTCTTATACTGTGCTTTTTGATCGCTTAATTCTTTAGGTGAATTAACCCATTATAACTTCTACTTTATGCTCTTTACCGTCATTGAAAACTGGAAGGATATTTCCGCTAATTTCCGCTCCATCAACAGTAACCTTCTTCACTCCTGAAGACACATGATTAGGGTTCTTAACATCTATAACATAAGTTGATCCTCTGTAAAGCCTTGAAATTGTATATCCATCCCAATCCTTTGGAATACATGGATCAATTTTTAATCCTTCAAACTCAGGCTTGATACCTAGAATCCATTGTGAAATTGCAACGAAGTTCCATGCAGCCGTTCCTGTTAACCATGAGTTCTTAGCTTCACCCATACGCCTTGCATCTTTTCCACCAATCATCTGTGCATAAACATAAGGTTCCGTCTTATGAATTTCGCTAATTTCTTCTGTATAAGCAGGAGCAATCTTTGAATAGTATTCAAAGGCCATATCTCCTCTTCCGGCAACAGCTTCAGCACAAACTATCCATGCGTTATTGTGGCAGAATATACCTGCATTTTCTTTATATCCAGGAGGATATGTTGAAATTTCGCCATACTCAATATAGTACTTAGTGAAGGCAGGGTTATTGAGCACTATTCCGTATGGAGTATCAAGATATTTCTTAACTGAATCCAATGCTTTTATTGCCTTTCCATCCTCAAGTCCTATACCTGCCATTACACAGAAACCTTGTGATTCAATAAATATCTTACCTTCCTCATTTTCCTTGCTTCCTATTTTTCTACCAAAATCATCATATGCTCTTAAGAACCATTCTCCATCATATCCATGTTTAAGAATAGCTTCTTTCATTTCTTCAATTTGCTTTTTAGCTATTTCAGCTTCATCATTAAAGCCCATGTATTCACATAGCTTTATGTAGTCATCTCCAGTGTAGACAAACATACCAGCAATCATAACTGACTCCGCGACCTTACCATCTTTACTTGTAGTAGTCTGGAAGGACTCATCCGGAGTATTAGAGAAACAGTTTAGATTGAGACAATCATTCCAGTCCGCTCTTCCAATCAATGGTAACCCATGAGGTCCAAGATTGTTTGTAACGTGGTGGAAGGAACGTTTTAGATGCTCAAAAAAGGATGTTGCCTTGCTCATATCATTGTCATAAGGTACTTGTTCATTCAGTATATCAAAATCACCAGTCTCCTTAATATAAGCAGCAGCAGCAATAATCAACCACAACGGATCATCATTAAAGTCTCCGCCAATTTCATTATTACCTTTTTTAGTAAGCGGCTGATATTGGTGATATGCTCCACCATCTTCAAGCTGTGTAGCAGCAATATCTAAAAGCCTTTCTCTTGCTCTTTCAGGAATTTGGTGTACAAATCCTAATAAGTCTTGGTTTGAATCTCTAAAGCCCATACCTCTTCCTATACCTGATTCAAAGTAGGACGCACTTCTTGACATATTGAAGGTAACCATACACTGGTACTGATTCCATATATTTACCATACGGTCAAGTTTATCGTCATGACTCCTAATAGTATATTGTGAAAGCAAGGAATCCCAATACTCTTTAAGTTGACTGAAAGCCTTGTCCACATCTGCTACAGTTTTGAATTGATCAATCATTTCTTTGGCTTTCTTCTTATTGATAACACCTTTCGATTCCCATTTTTCTTCTTCTTTATTCTCAACATAACCTAATATAAATACGAATTCTTTTTGTTCTCCTGCATTTAATTCGATATCTAAAGAGTGAGATGCTACTGGTGACCAACCATCTGCAACGGAATTATTTGACTTACCCTCAACCACTGCCTTAGGTGCATCAAATCCGTTATAAAGCCCTATGAAGCTATCTCTATCACTGTCAAATCCAGTTATAGGTGCATTTACAGAATAAAACGCATAGTGATTTCTACGCTCTCTGTACTCTGTCTTATGGTAAATAACTGATCCCTCAATTTCTACCTCACCAGTGCTGAAGTTTCTTTGGAAGTTTGTCATGTCATCTTGAGCATTCCACAAGCACCACTCTTGGAATGAAAATAGCGTTATTTTCTTTGTAGAATTTCCTTCATTCTTTATTACTACCTTTTGAACTTCACCATTGTAATTTTGTGGTACAAAGAAAGTAACTTCCGTGCTTATATCGTTTCTCTTACCTGTGATTTTGGTGTACCCAAGACCATGTCTACACTCGTAGTTGTCAAGTTCTTTCTTAACTGGTGCCCATCCTGGTGACCAAAAATCGCCATTGTCATGTATGTAGAAATAGCGTCCACCCATATCTATAGGCACATTATTGTACCTATATCTAGTTATACGTCTAAGTCTTGCATCTCTATAAAAAGTATACCCTCCTGCTGTATTTGAGATAAGTGAGAAAAATTCCTGTGTTCCAAGATAGTTTATCCATGGATAGGGAGTGGTTGGAGATGTTATTACATACTCCTTGTTTAAGTCATCAAAAAAACCAAATTTCATTTTATTGCCTCCTTATTTAATAATAGTACTTTATAATTATCTTGACCTTTTTTTTGCACATGTATCCCTGTCAACAAATTTCACGGGATAAGTAAAGCTACTAAAAGCCTTTGTGCCTTGTTCTATATTGCTTATAAGTGCTTCTGTCACCTGAGTAACCATATCGTAAACCGGGACATTTACTGTTGATAGTGCAGGTTTAATGTGTGAAGCCATTGGTATGTCATCAAATCCTATAATCGATATATCCTCAGGGACTCTTACACCTTCCTTCATAAATACTTCCATAGCAGCTATAGCCATGTCGTCGTTACACGCAAACAATGCAGTGGGAAGTTTCTTAGAATTGATAAGCCTTTTTACCTCGTCATAGGTATTCTTCTTTAAGAATTCTCCCTTTAGTATAAAATCAGGGTTTATATCTATATTATTTTCTTCGAGAGTATATTCGTAAGCTCTGTAACGTTCTTTTCCTGAATATGTACCCATACGACCTGTAATAATTCCAATATCTTTGTGTCCTAAATTAATTAAATGATTTAATGCCTCAACTGTACCATCAAAATCCGAGGAGTTGACAACAATCAATCTAGAATTATTCAGGTTATTCCTTTCTATTTCCCCAAAATCATAATCTACAATTCCTATCGGATAACCCATTTTAGTTATTTTCTTTATTGTGTCTAAGTCTTTTTCATTTCCAACTAAAATTCCCCCGCTTATCCTTTTTTGCATAAAGGACTGACTAATTTTTGAGTAATCCTTATCACAGTATATGGTATGTACTAAAACATAGTAACCGATTGTATTTGCAGCATCAACTACTGTGTTGATAAACGTGGAATAATAGGTACTTTGATATATTTTACTCGGTCCGTCGTTTTCAGATACACTTATTACGAATAATCCTATAGTGTTGTTAGATTTGCCTGCAAGTATTCGTGCGGACGTATTAGGTTCATAGTTATATTCTTCAATAATTTTCAGAACCTTTGCCCGGGTCTTTTCAGGAACATTAGGATAGTTGTTAATGACTCTAGACACCGTACTCCTAGACACTCCGGCTAACCGAGCTATATCCTCACTCTTCATATCCACCTCCATGAACGCGCGTTTACTATAACATTATACATGGGTTTATTTTATTATTCAAGATATCATTTTTCTTATTTTTTTAATGTTTATTGCAAGTGTATTATACGATTTGGATATCAAATTAGTGTACATATTGCTTGTATCAGAAAGTTTCGATGACAAAAAACTGTTAGTGGTATGGATAAAGGAAGTAGATGCAGTTAATGAAGGATAAAGCCAAATATTGAACTTTCTTTATAACAGTGTTATCATAATATTGTAAATAATTCTTTATAGTTAATAACTTATACAGTATTTATCTATTCAATAAAGTAAATTCCGTAGTATAGTTTAAACAAGCTACTTTTTCTAATTAATTAATAGGAAATCTTAGGGGGATAATAATGAGTATTAATTTTCATTTACCTAGTTTTGCGGAAAATTTCGAACTAAATATTCTTCTTTATGAAGCAATGCAAAAGAAGCCTGAATATTTTCACGAGGATATAAAAATAGCCTCAGTTTATGGTACCTTTCCATCGTCCTTATGGAATGGCGGTCGCACCTTCAAAGGAAGCATAGATCGTAACTCTATGAAAGAAATATTAAAACAGTTCAACCAGCGTGGCATACCATGTCGTTTTACTTTCAGTAATCCTCACATAAAAGAAGAACACCTAAATGATTTCTACTGCAATATGTGTCTTAAAATGGGAGATAACGGATTGAATGAAGTTATAGTAGTTTCTCCTGTATTAGAAGCCTATATAAGAAAGAATTATCCAAAATATAAGATAATAAGCTCCACCTGCAAACAAATTGAAAATCCAGAAGCTTTAAAGGAAGAACTAGAAAAGGATTACAAGCTTGTGGTGTTAGACTATAATTGGAATAATAGATTTGAAGACCTTGAAAAAGTCCCCTTTAAAGAACGCTGTGAGCTCCTTATAAATCCCTGCTGTATGCCAAATTGTGCACGCAGAAAAGAACATTATGACTATATTGGAAAATACCATATTGCTCTATCCGAGCATTTGAAAAACTCCCCAAAGAAGCCTTTTGAATATGAACCTTTCTATTGTGACCAAATAACTCCATATTTCTACGAAACAACCAAACACAGTACACACATCACTCCGAAAGATCTCTATGAAAAGTATGTACCTATAGGCTTCAACAATTTCAAAATAGAAGGGCGTTCACTTCCCTATTTCAGTGTGCTAGAAAGTTATATTTATTACATGGTTAAGCCTGAATACAAGGACGAAGCACGTTTGTTCATGTTACTGAGCAAACTGCAAATTGCAAAAAGCTAAGGATATGATATTTATTTAAATCAAGAGCATTTAATAGACCTGTATTTGATTTTTTATGTTAGCATATGAAATTTAGTTATTCAATAATATAGAATTTTCCCTATATTTTTTGTATCATAATAACCAGTATAAAATAATCAATGGAAAAGAGCAGCATAGTGCTAAGACAAACAAAACAAATATCATCTTACTCGAAGACTTTAATACTATTTGTCTTGTAGCTGTATCAGGGATTGAGGGCTCAATATTGAATTATTGGCCCTCTTTTAAATAATTGCTTTGCAACATAAAAAAGTATATAATGATAGGCCTATAAGGCTAACAATCCAAATAATTTACCTATCATTATCATGGCATACCATATCAATCACAATAGCTAAAGCAAGCACTAATACTTGGTCTTCATCATCATCAACCTCAACACCATAGGTATCGGTAAGCGAAAAGAATTTCTTCGAAACCTGACCAATCAGCTTTCTATCGCTGAATATCCTAAACTCATGGGCAAGGAATTCTCCCTCAACATAATAATTTGCATTATTACTTAGGATTTCAAAATCATTTTTCAACAGTGCAAACTTTTTCTTCACATTTGCAATCATTTCACCATTAATATAAATGCTATACTGAGGCATGAACTTAAAAAGCTGCTGTTCAATGTAACACACCTCATTTTCATTAAGATCAAATATTCTAAGCTTCTTTCCGAAGGATAAAAGCTGACTTTTTACTAAAAACACATCCCTCTCATTTTCATCTCTGATTGTGAATTTATCCCCTAGTGAAAATATCTTTTGTCTAATCATATATTGCATGACTATTCCCCCTTTTAATTATACTTTAAACCTATAACCTATCCCCCAGATGGTTTCAATATATTGAGGCTTTGAACTGTCCAGCTCAATCTTTTCCCTTATTTTCTTAATATGCACAGTTACCGTGGAAACATCCCCAAGTGCGTCCATTCTCCAGATGTTTTCGAACAGCTCATCCCTTGAAAAAACTCTGTTTGGGTTTTCGGCCATAAACAGGAGCAAATCAAACTCTTTGCCGGTAAAAGAAATTTCCTTGCCTTCTACCCATACCCTCCGGGAATCTTTATCTATTACAAGATTTCGCACAGTAATTGTTTTTGATTTCTTTTCATTGCTCCCTACAAGTCTTTCATACCGTGATATATGTGCCGCAACTCTTGCTACAAGTTCGCTCGGACTGAAAGGCTTGGTTATATGGTCATCTGCACCAAGCCCTAACCCTCTTATTTTATCAATATCTTCTTTCCGTGCCGACACCATGAGTATAGGAGTATTTTTAATATCCCTTACTTTACGGCATATTTCAAAACCATCAATATTGGGAAGCATCAAATCTAGAATTATCAAATCATAATCTTCCTTTAATGCTCTGCCAAGTCCTTTATCTCCAGTCTTTTCTATAACAACATCATATCCGCTTATCTCAAGATAATCCCGCTGAAGCTCTGCTATAGAGACCTCATCTTCAATTATCAGTATCCTCTTTTTCATTGTCCAAAACCACCTTCTCCAATTCAAAGTATATGCTGGTCCCCTTTTCATATTCGCTTTCGGCGAAGATTTCACCTCCATGTTCTTCAATTATCTGGCTTGCAATTGCAAGGCCTAGTCCACTGCCACCTTTGGAGGTGTTTCTTGAAGGGTCGGCTCTGTAAAATCTATTAAAAATATTATTAAGATGCTCTTGCTTTATTCCTTCACCATTGTCGTGTATACCAATTAATACTTTGTTTTGCTTGTCTTGTACATCAATTTTAATTTGTCCGTTTTCTTTATCCATATATTTTATAGAGTTTTCGAGTATGTTTGAAACCACTCTTTTAAGCTTTTCCGAATCGGCTTTTACAAGTGTGTTATTGGGTAAATTATAATCACATTTTATACTTATTCCAAGTTTCCCCAATTCAAATTCATACTCATCAATCAGGTCTTCTATGAATATTTTTAAATTAACCCTTGCAAAGTTAAAAGGTACCTTTTTCAAAGTTTGATTTGAAAAAAAGGTCAGGTCATTTATCAGTCTATCCATGTCTATAACCTTTTTGTATATAATGTCCATGTATTTGGTTGTTTTCTCAGGAGTATCCGCCACGCCATCCTTCAAACCATCTATATGACCTTTTATTGAAGTTATAGGGGTTTTTAAATCGTGGGAGATACTTGCTATAAATTCATTACGCTCTTCATCGTATCTAACCTGCTGCTCAAGTGCAGTTTTAAGCCGCTGCCTCATTTCTTCAAAAGCACGGCATACTTGTCCGACTTCATCCCCGGATTTTTCATCTAGAACAAAGGACAGATTACCTTCTTTTATCTGTTCGGCACCATACTTAAGTTTTTTTAACGGCTTGATAATGCTCCGCGATACTATAAAGGTGAGTAAACCATTGGTGATTAGTATGATTATAAAAAAACAGAGCAAAAAGTCCGATATAAAACCGGTTACGAATTTTTCAAAAGGACTTGTATCAATCAAAACATAAATTGCGCAGTCTTTTCCATCTGATAATTTGAACTTATAATGTATATATTCCAGTTCACCAAAGGAATGCTCCTGATCTTCTTTTCCATCCATCAAAAATAGGTGATCCTGAAATTTTTCACGGTCAATTTTATCCGATACATAATATATATTGTTTTCTATTGTAAAACTAAAACTCAAGTTTAACGACTTTAATTTGTTGTCAATATTTTGGAGGTATTCTAGGTCTTTAAATTTATCGGGGTCGTTAAAAGCATCATTAGAAATAGCTACAAATTCTTTAAAGCCTTGCTGGGCAACCTTGTCGGTTATTTCCGGTGAGTCATGGTGCCCCAGCCCCGATTTTCCAACATTCATTCCTATTAACATAACTGCAAGAATAACTGCTGAAACAAGTGGAATTATTATCATCAATATATTTGATAGTATTAGCTTAAATCTTATAGACATTTTAAAATCCCCCAAATGCTTTTTAAAACCCCAATGAAATTATGAAAAAGGTTAATGCACTTATACTGTAACTGCACAAGTGCTTTGACCCATAAAATTTACTATACATCTTTTTGATGAAACATATAACTTCCCGCAAACATAAACATTATACCATAAGCTAGTATATATAATAACTCATTTATAGTTTTAGAGAAATTCAAAGTACTAGAAAAGTTCTGATACCATGAAAGATAGCTTGTAGGCATAAAAGGCATTATTTCCGGGAAAATAATTGATACAGCCGATAAAAGCATTGAAGCCAATATCATAATTACAACAGTTAAACTGCCACTTTTGGTAAATTGGGCTGTAAAGGCAGTAATTATAGCTATAAGCAACATTGGTATAGCTGCAAAAGTATAGGTTATAAAGTTTGATGGTAGTTTTATCAAACAGGAACTAAAATCTCCACCCATAAAACTTGTAATTACTGAGATTACAAACGTACCAAGTAAAAGTAAAAATATGCTTACGCCGACTGCTAAGATTTTAGAAATATAAAGTTTATTTCGTGTAATCGGTCTTACTAGCGACATAATAATTGTATTATCAGAAAATTCACCGGAAAACAGGTCACTTGTGAGCATAAGTATGAATAAAGGAAGAACTAACGAAGACATTAGATTTAGAACAGTGAGTGGAATAGTTGCATTATTAAGTATAGGTCCGCCTAAACTTCTATCTGTTACCAAGTTTACTGCTGAGGCTAATATAGATATAAGTATTGAACTTAAAAATAAGAAAACATATTTTTTCTTTGAAAATATCTTAAAGGTTTCATTTTTTGTACTGGTTAATATTGCATTCATTCAAATCCCCTCCTAGCTCTTCCTTCATTTTCTCAATAAAATAGTCTTCTAAGGAGATGCCACTGGCTTTTATGATTTTTATTTTGCATGTATCAATAATTTTGCCCTTTTGAATAATCAGTATTTTATCACAAAACATTTCTATTTCATGAATTTGATGGCTGGAAACAAGAAAACTTATCATAAACTCTTTGGCAAGGTCAGATATAATCCTTCTAAGTTCCCTTGTACCTTCTATATCAAGACCATTAGCAGGTTCGTCAAGTATTACCAGCTTAGGCTTCTGATATATAGCCATTGCGATTGCAAGTCTTTGCTTCATACCAAGGGAAAAGGTTTTTACCTTGTCGTTTTTATAGGCGTCAAGTCCAGTAATTTGAAGAACTTCATCTATCCGTGACTTATCTATTTTGTCATAATAGTTAGATATAAGTTTGAGATTGTTATAGCAACTCATATTTCCTATTATTGATGGGTTTTCTATAAGGCACCCTACATTAACTATTGTCTCCTCGAAATCATCCGAGATATTTTTCTCACAGATTTTAACTGTTCCTTCGTTAGCCCTTACCAAGCCTGTTATCGACTTCATTATGGTTGTTTTACCCGACCCGTTTGGACCAAGAAGCCCGATGATTTCACCTTGCTTAATATCAAAACTTATATCGGTAATGCCCCTACCGTTCTTATATATTTTTTTTGAGGTTCTTTACCTCCAATATTTTCTCCATATATCCTCATCCTTCCTAGTAGTTGCAACGCATCAATTTCTGAGTTCTTTCATTTTGTTACAAAACTACTTCCTCTGTACTAAATTCCTATTACTATGAATTTTTCTAGTACAAGCCAGCATCTATATTAACAGTTAGTTCGGACAATATCGATAATAGGCTCAATTGACTTTTTATTAGTAAAATCAACAACTTTTCCATATGTAGCCAAAACACCCTTAGAATCGTTATCAAGTTTTTCGGGATCTTTAGCCTTTATGGATTTATACATCATATACATTAAAAAACGGTCGAGAGGATTCATTTTTTTATAATTCAAGCCGCCTCTCAGTATAAAAAAGTGCACATTGTTTTTCATTTCATCCGTTAGATTTTTGTTTTTAACCTCTTCTACTGCGTCCTCTTTTTTCTGAGTAGCTCCAACAGCTACAATAATTAATTTTTTATTATGAAGCTTTGGATAATTGTTTTTTATCAGTGAAAATCCAAGGATGCCTCCAACATAAAGTCCTCCGCAATGTATAATTGTAGTGTATTTTTCCAATTTATCTATCTTTATTTGATTTGACTTAAAAATATCGGCAGACAAAGCCTCTGCAATCCATTTTGCATATTTTTCTGTACTTCCGTATTTTGACTTGTACACAACTACTGCATTTGACATCTCTTACGCCTCCTTGGATTTCACTATATTTTAATTACAGCCAAGCTCTTTAGTGGATAATTCCTTTACTTCTTTTCCGGCTAAATCTATGATGTCAGCATTAGTAGAATTAATCTCAGAAACCTCAAAACCAATTTGGAGTTTCTGGTTATGAACATTGTTCTGTGCATCATTGCCGGACACTTCAAACTCCAAGTCCATCTCTTTTATAATACTGTCCTTATCAATTATAATTTCTATATTTACTTTTTCTGTTTGTATGCTGCTTATAAGCTTTGGAAATTCAAATACTTTAGGGTTAATTCCGAAAATTTCAGCTACTTTATTATTTGTTTCGCATTCAACATTGCATTCTTCATTCTGTGCTGCATTTAGATTAAGTATTAGATTGAACAAAGTAGGAATTTCATTTTTGTCTAAATTGATTGAAATCTGCTTTCTATCATCTCCAATATTCTTTAAGGTCACTTGGTTCTTGAGATCTCCCACTAATGCATCTAGGATACTTTCGCAAATTGCATCCATTTGAGGATTTTCAAATTCATAGTGCTCCTTTTCAGTTTCGTTCTCTTCTTGAGTACAGATTATTTTGTTGTATACATCCGAAGCATCGTGTTTAAAAACCATAGTCTTATCGTTTACTGAGAAGATATAATTCCTATCAAGATCATTGGTGTCAATTAAAACACTTCCACTGACTAATTGCTCCTGTTCAACCTTGATTTCCGAACTCAATTTCATAAGTTCCTCATTATTGTCAATCAAAGCACCCGACATGGTGAAGGTTGCATTTTTTACTGAATCGGAATTTTTCACTGCTATTTTTAGCGCCTCATACCCTGTAGGTCCTGAAGTCATTCCCATTACAGTGGAAGTAATAAGAAGTGAAACTCCAACTGCTAATCCAATACATGTTCTAAATAAATTTTTATTCATTTTGTTGCCTCCTTATAATTTGATATTTTCTTGCTGTATCTTTATATTAGCAGTCGAAAATAAAATGGTCGTGAAAGAACCATTAAAGGAAAATGAAAAAATATTAAAAAAGTATAAACTTGGGAGAAATCAAATTTACAAATCTAGAACACTTGTTGATCATACGTACAATATAGATATAGAAAGAGGAAAGCAATGAAAACCAGTGCGCTTCTAAAACTATTCAAGGAAAATGGTATTAAACTAAAAGAACGCGGCAAACACCATGATTTATATTACAGTCCAATAACAAACAAAACATCTCCAGTTCCAAGGGACAAAACAGAAATACCCACTAGGACTCTGAACAGTTCAATACGAGCGTGAAGACAAAACAATACCGGCTCCATCTGAATTAAAATCTATACCAACGGAACTCAAACGTCCAAACGCCAGAGATGAAGCATGAAAATAAGATTAAGCAATATCAATGGTTGTAGAGAACTTAAAAAAATGTTTTTCGCAAAACAGAACTGGACAATCTTAATCCAATATAGTATGATAGACTTGGAAAGGTAGG
>JAAYPF010000112.1 GCA_012519925.1 Clostridiaceae bacterium | reverse complement strand
GACCCTGCTACATATCAGGTTATCAATGCTTTGTAAATGTTGTAATTGTTATTGTTTGCAAAGAAATCAAATCTAAATAAGGCTCGTGAAGCCATATTCACGTAATTTGTCACATAAAAAATAGACAGGTTTACAACTCCCTTGCAGGGTCGAAAGGCTCAATGCTCATAAAGTGCGGTTGCCGATAGGTTTTGTGGAGACAGGAAAAAAGGAGAGGATTATTTATTTACGAGAAGAGAAAAACAGCTTTTATAGGAATCGACATGCATAAAGATATTCATGTTGCAGTTGTAATAGACTGTTGGACAAATATTTTAGGTGAAATCACCTTCCCCAACAGACCTTCAAAATTTGATAAATTCATACAGGATGTCAAAAAGATTTATAAGGATTTAACCCCATGTTTCGGGCTTGAAGATACAAGAGGATTCGGAAGGAATTTTGCTTCTTACCTGTTAGGGCATAAATTTACTGTAAAGCATGTTAACCCTGCTTATACCGATTCCATGCGGTCGAGTGCTCCAATGAGTAAGAAAAATGATTCTTTTGATGCTTTTTGTGTTGCCAAGGTTTTGCGTGATATGGTGGATACTCTGCCAGATGAAGAACATAACGATTTACATTGGACTATTCGCCAACTGGTAAAACGCAGAAACAGCCTTGTTAAAGGGATCGTTATTGCTAAAAATCAGTTGAATTCCAACTTAACTAATGTTTACCCAAGTTACAAAAAATATTTCTGTGATGTGGACAATAAAACAGCTTTGTTATTTTGGGAAAAGTACCCACACCCAAAACATTTAAAGGGTGTCACTCCAGAGGTTCTTTTGGAGGAATTAAGGGTAATACATAAGGGAATGAAGCAGGTGCAGGCAGAGAAAATATTAATGTTATCAGAGCAGAACAGCCCAAAGGAAAAGGAATTCCAGACTGAAAGAGACTTGATTATTAAAAGCCTTGTAAAGGAAATACGGTTTAAAAAGCAGGAAAATGAAGAGATTGACAGCGAATTAGAAAGGCTTGTTGAATTGACAGGGTATAAACTGCATACAATGCCCGGAATCAATTTGATTACTGCTTCTAATATCATTTCCGAGATTGGCAATGTTGAAAGGTTTCCGAATTCAGATAAATTGGCTCAGTTTTGCGGAATTTCGCCAGTTAATTTCAGTTCTGCTGGGAAAGGTAAAGACCAAAGAAGCAGGCAGGGAAACAGGGTTTTAAATGCTATATTTCACTTTTTGTCTATTCAGTTGGTGCAGGTTTCGCCATCAGGCAAGCCAAGGCATCCGGTATTTAGAGAATATTTTGAGAAGAAGGTCAAAGAGGGTAAAACCAAGCCCCAAGCCCTTGTTTGTGTATCACGCAGGGCAGTTAGAATAATTTATGGAATGATGCGGACAAAGACGGAATACAAGCCGTTTGAGAAGGTACAAGACTTGCAGGAATAAAGTATTTTATATTTGTAAAATGATATGATAAAATGTTTAAAAATAGCCTTGTTACAAGGGTTTATATACTGTTTGTTTTTTTAAAGGGAGTTAAAAGCAAACGGAGAAAACTATAGTTGCTGACTTCAATAATGCGGGAGTTGGTAATAAGAGTGGCAGTGAAACAGAGACTAACAGAGAACGGATTGAGAAGATAATTGTTGATGCTGGTAATATAAGAGCATTAGAAATTGCTAAATTGCAGTCAAAACTATCAGCGGGTCCATGTTTGTCGGTGATATATGATCCAGTTTTAAATGAAATACATTATGGACAAAATTATAAGAGCAAAAATAAGCGAGCATTGAAGGAATATGAGAATTGGATTGATGATGATATCGATCCAGTCTTAAAAGCTAGATTAGAGGAATATCAAAAAGATATAGAGGATAGAAAAGTGACTGATTTACCAGAAAGTCATGATCCTAGATTAGCAGCGCATTCAGAGGTAAGAGCATTGGATAAAGTAATAAAAGCAAGAAGAAAAGCTGGGATTGATGTAGATGATAATACGATATCGGAGTTATATTTATATAATATAGATTTAACTAAGTTATATAAAGAGAATAAAATAGTACCTAAAGATAGATGTGTAAATTGTAAAAGACTAACAAAAGGGATTGTTACAATAAATCATCAATAAAAGGTGTGTTTGTTGAGGGACATGTAAAAACGATGAATATATCGTTATAAAGTATTTGAGTGAAAATTAATAAAGATTATAGTAGATAAGAAAGGTGTTGAAGTGTATATGAATTATGAAGAACTATATGAAGATGGTGAAATAAATGGTGATACAGTTTTTTATTTGGACGAGGAATGTACGGAGAAATACACGGGGCATATAGAGTATTATTTCAATAATATTCTAATCTGGGAATGTGATATAAAAGAAGGAGTGCGTAGTGGTGTGGAAAAACATTATTACGAGGAAACTGGTGAGTTGGAACAGATAAATCAAATAGAAAATAATGTTGGTAAAGGTATCAGCATTGAATATTATAAGAATGGAAAAATCAGAAGCATATCGTTATTAGTTAATAATTTGAATATAGATAGTTATGAATATAATGAAGAAGGTCAGCTAGAAAGTAAATATGTATATTCGGATGAAAGAGTTTTGGGTATAAATCACTTGGCTTTAAAAGAACAATTGATTGAATTAAGAGAAAAGTTTAATTTGGAAATGATTAATGAGGAAATTATGAAATATGGAAGAATAATGGACGAGAAAAATTTGTTTAATAGATAAAGAAATTAATAATTGGTGGTATGTCAATATGAAAGGAAGACAAGAATATTTGTCTAAGGAAGAGGAGTTTGTTAAAGTTCAATATGAATTACAAGAGAGAATAGACTTTAATGTCAATGTCACAACGATAAAAACAGTAGCAGGTGTTGATTTGGCGTATTGGACTAAAGATGGCGAAGAATATGCTGTATGTTGTATTGTTGTTCTTGACTATTTAACAAAAGAGATAATCGAAAAAAAGTATGCAGTGGACAAGGTGTCGATACCATATATACCTGGTTGTTTGGCTTTTAGAGAAATACCCGTGTTCTTGAAGGCATATGAAATGATTGACACTGATATAAATGTTTTGTTTTTTGATGGAAATGGATATTTACATCCTAGGCATATGGGATTAGCAACTCATGCAGGCATATTAATAAACAAGGCTACAATTGGGGTTGCCAAAAGTTATCTGAAAATAAATAACGTTGAATTTGTTATGCCTGATATAAAACAATTATCATATACGGATATTAAAATAGGTGGAGATGTATATGGAAGAGCATTAAGAACACATAGTGCCGTAAAACCTATATTTCTATCAATAGGAAATAGGATGAATTTAGAACTAGCAACGCAACTAACAAATGAACTGGTTACAAAAGAAAGTCATATTCCATTACCGACAAGGTTGGCAGATATAATGACACATGAAATAAGAAAACGATATTATAAAGTTTGAGAGGAAGCTGAAGATAAGACTTCTAAAGAGAAAAGAACAGGTTCATTGATGGTAAGGAATACCCTGAAAATATGATGGATAGGATATTTATTTTTGAATGTTTAAAAGGGAGGCTAATAGAAAGAGAGGCTGTCCTTTATTATATTTCTAGTAGATTGGGTATAGAGTATAAGGATTAATCAAATCTTCAGATATACAATTATCTTACATCAATAGTTAGAGAGTGTGAGGGTGGAAAGAAAAGAGCGGTTGATATGCTCAATAAGCCTATGAGAATCATTGTGGATTGATTTTAAAAGGGTAATTTTAGTATGATTATATCAGGTAGATGTTCAGTAAAGTTAAAAAATTGGATATCAATACCAAAAAACAAGCAATGGTTAGAAATAAGTCAATAATATAACGTTGAACATTGAAAATTGAAAAAGGTGTGAGTTGTAGGAAGAGTCTACCATTAAAAAAAGGTATAGCTTCGCTAAGCATAGGTATTTAGGGAATAAAATTCCTAT
>JAAYPF010000111.1 GCA_012519925.1 Clostridiaceae bacterium | reverse complement strand
ATCAGTAGAAACAAGCTCACTGCCGGCAAGTGTAAGCCTGCGTTGTCTGATGTACTCTCCTACCGTAAAACCACAGAGCATAGCAAATCCCTTTTGAAAATAAAACGGTGACACTAATGCTTGTTTTGCAATATTTTCTATTGTAAGATCTTCAGTTATATTATTTTCAATATAGGTGATAGCTTCACTGATACCTTCAATCCATCCCACAATTACCACCGCCCCTCTGTGTTTATATCTTATCAATTTTCATGCTGTCGTACCCGATTTTTTATGTTGTGTTTTGTCTAGATGTTAAAGATTATATAAATAACTCTATTTTGAATTTTACACTGTCTCTACATCAACTTGCTTAAGAAAGACTATTTACAAGCCTAAAAAGATTTCTTTTTATGTATAAATAGTGCCACAAATACCAAGTATAATAGTACCGGAAGTAGAGAAAAAAACTTCACTATACTTCCCTCTTTGAACTTTAAAAATAGTGCTACTGAAAGTAAAAATACGAACAGACCCAATTTTTTAGTATTTTCCTCTACCTCCATCATATTTAAAAAATATTCGGCTTCCTTGTTAATTGGATCAATGCTCATAACTTTTTCATAGTTTTTCTTTGCTTCACGCCAATTTCCAAGATAAGCCTCTGACTTTCCCAAAAACAGCAGCTTGTTTTTTTCAGAGGCTCCTGTATTTATATATATATCCATTAACTCTTTTATTTGGTTCCTATCTTTTCTTCTTTTAGAAGTGAGCAATACATATCTAAGTATGAGAGGATTGTTACACTCTTCACTAAAAGCTTCCTCTAGCATCCTTACACCTTCTTCTTTCCTACCTCTTTTCCATAATGAATATCCATACAAAGCCAGCACATCAGCTTCCCCTGAACTTATTTTATTTATATTAATGTAATACTGGTCGGCACTATTATAATCACCTTTTTCATTGTGATAAATCATCATCATTACAAATACCGCTAATGGTTTCATACCATATTCCAGCGATCTTTGACACAGTTCTATAGCATTATCTACTCTGCCTAAGTAAAATTCACATACAGCCATATCATAATAAGCATAAGGATATTCAGGATGTTTTGAGATTAAATCCGATGCAATTGACTTCGCCTTTTCAAAACGCCCAATATTGATAAAGTGCTGTAACTGCTTCCTAATCCTCTGAGGCTCTGAATTAATTTCACTTCTCAATTTTATAAACCTCCGAGATATCTCTTGTGTTTTCTTAGAAACGCTTCTACATCACTAAACATAGAACTGCTGCTTCCGTACTTTATGTAAGTCTCCATAGTCTTTATCCAATCAAGAGTTGAAGGCTTTGTCTTATCTATAGTCAAAAACAAATCTTTCATACTTATTTTTCTTTCTATACCCGTCTTCATTATTGAATCAATTACATCCTCAGCTGCAAGTTCAACCACATTTTCAATATCTGCACCGGAATATAACTCGGTTCTTCTTGCAAGCTCCATATAATCTATATCTTCAATAGGTCTTCCCTGAAGTTTTAAAACAAATATTTCTTTTCTTGCATGTACATCCGGTGGCATAACAAATATCAGCCTGTCAAATCGCCCAGGCCTTCTTAATGCAGGGTCAACATCCCAGGGCATATTTGTAGCCCCAATTATTAGCATCTTTTCGGTGTTGCTTTCTATACCTTCAAGCTCTACAAGAAGCTGATCAATAATTGGTCTCATGTGTTCACCCATTAGCTTTGCTCGGTTATAACCAATTGTATCTATCTCATCAAAAAACAGAATACAAGGTCTCTTTGTTCTTGCCTTTGCAAAAATATCTTTGATATTCTTAGAACTTACACCTAAATATGGATCAAGTATGTCTGTAATATGTACAGGGATAAAACTTGCCCTACACTCACCTGCAGTTGCCTTTGCAATAAAGGTTTTGCCGCATCCGGGAGGTCCAAAAAGAAGAATACCTCCTCCGGATTTTTTCTTGAATTTTTCAAATAGTCCTGGGGTAGAAAAAGGCTTTATGATTTTCATCCTTATAGTTTCTTTAAGCTCATCGAGTCCACCAACATCAGAAAAGGTAATGTTTGTTTCTTTGTCCTCTTCTAACAAAATATGCCCTCTCCTCTTACCTTCTATAACTCTCAACGGTATAACCGTATTGCTATCTTCATTTTCATCTAATTCCTCAGAGATTTTTTCATATTCTCCCTTTTCTAAACTATTATTTTTATTTAAATAGACTGACTCCTCACTCTTATCTGTGGTTATTGTATATTTGCTAAGGTCGGATGCTTCTGATAAACTGCTAAGCGCTGTAATTATCTCACTCTTAACGCTATCATCACAATATTTTAGTGCTTCAGAAAATGCTTTTAGCGCTTCACTAATATTGCTATTTTGAGAATGTTCAAGCCCAAGCAGATACCACGCATTGCTGTCTTTTGGATTTGCTTGTATTAGCTTATTTATCAGTTCAATTTTATCCATTTTATCCTCCGAAAAATTATGATAGTTAAATTATATCATCTTTTAAAGAAAACCAAAGCTATAAACAAGGCTCCTAAGACTCCAAGGACAATCATCCAAAGGGAGATTTCGAATAATGCATTTTCGCCCGTCTCAATGTAAGTAGGATTATTCTTATGGTACTTAATCTCTATATTTTGTCCTACTTGACTGTTAGAAATTTGACTTCTTGAATAAATTTTGTATTCTATTTCACCTACATTATATGACAGTATAGGATAGCCGTAATCATTATAAGCAATTATTGTTGCTGATGTTTTTACTGCATTGTTATTAAAGTCCATTTCTAAGTATTTGAAAAACACACCCATTACTATTACAAAAATAGCAGTTACAAAAGCCAAAGGGATCCTTAACCATAAAAGTTTCTTAAATATTCTATAAAAAAACTCGTTATCCATGCAAATTCTCCTTGCGTTAATATTTATTCTGTACCCTGTTAATCTATATTGTAATAATACCATAAAAATTAAGTTCCATATAGCAAATATTCTATAATGACAGTACTTACGCATAATTTTTGAACCTTGATAAAAAAATATATCACGCACATAATTTACCCCAAATGGTTGTTGCTATAGGGGAAAAAAAGTTATCGGTAGTTTTTACCTGTTTATCTTCCAGGTCTTTAGGTGTTACATTAATAATGTGTACAACATTATCAACTTTAACTTGAACATAACCTTATAAAAAGCTAATAGTTTCACCAACAGTGTTAATATTATTTTGTATCTGAATTATCTGTACAAATACTGATGATATTAATACCATTGATAAATAGCCATTTAGTTTTTGAATGCTACGTACTTGGGCTTTTTCAGAGTTTAAAAACTGTTTGATATCCCTGAAAAGCACCTCAATGTCCCAACGGCAAAGATATTTTTTCAGGATATCTTGGGCTGCTATATCAGGCAAATCCGTAATTATGAACCTGTTTTTTTTCAATAGGTGCATTATAGCCGTTTTTGACTGTATAGCTTGGATAAATAGAATCAATATATTGGTGTTGTTAATAGAAATCATAGGCATTAGTCTTGTTATAGCGTCATGTGTGTGATACCCAAGATAATTTCTTTGCGATATAAGTTGCAGTGGGATTGTTAAACAATATTATACCAATGCACAACACAATAAAGGCAATCGTGAGCTTTTGTGGGAATAAAAATTTATCAAAATTGAACTTGGATACAGGTTCAGAGATTATGTCATGAATGCCATGTTTGACAACATTAATATTCTTTGTACATTTATTGGCAGTATTCATTCATCGGAATGAATGAAAGGATTCTCCGAATCAGTTTCATCATCAACTTCAACATTATCTCAATCAGTATCAGGTATCAGATTCATTAGTATTAATTTCATAAGTATTATCAGTAATAGTATTAATAGTAGAATTATTAGTGGGGCAGACCTCAACTCCAGTCCGCATACAAGTTAATTATTTCCAAGCATCACACCTTTCATATTTTGGATTATGGTCATTTTTAGACAACAAAAAAGACCGTTTCTAAACTGTTAATAAAAGAATCTTATACCTATAAAAGGTTTTTACACCTTACATTATAGCTATTCAATTCTTTCCCGTTTCTAAATTAACAAGTTCAAAACAGCCTTCTTTAAGCCATTTCAATATATTCTATTAACCTACACATGGATGGTAGCATATCGGTTTTAGGATTACAATAGCCAAATTGATAGGTTAGGAGTGGAACTTTTAAAGGCCACTCCCTACCTAATATCAAATTCTTTTTGGCGTTTTAGGTAAGCATATTGTTTCTAATGCTTCAATAGTGCTATCCCCATACTTCACAATGCATCCCTCAGTATACCCATAATACTTTTCTGAAGGTGTTACAACTAAAAACATATTTCTTCTTGCAGTTTCACCAAGAACGACAACCTTCTCTCTTATACTATCTTCTAATTCTTCAAAATAGTCTTTTTCAATTGCATCACCCATTGCTATTTCAGGATTAAAGTGAATAAACTCTGTTATGTTGAAAGAAGGATTTGGGTCAGGAAAAGATATTTCCAACATTCCATATTGCTTTAGAAAGTTTTCTGCACTTCCAAATAATTCAAACCCTCTACTTACAAGTAATTTCTTAACCCCATCTAATTGGATTGTTCTTCCATCATACCACCCAGCATTTTTTAGCCTTTCTAATACAATGTTTGAAATATTCATTATACACACCCCTTATTCCATAGCTTTGAAAAATTCTGAAAATGTTCTCTGACAGTTTTTACACAAATCTGCAAATGCCCCATCGCTAAATCTTACCGTTCTAATAAACATATCTTCTATTTTGACACCATCTTTAAGGGCTTGGTCAACTGCATATATTTCTGCACAGTTATCAACATCCCAACTCTCAAATGTTCCTCTTGAGGCTAAATCCGCTGGATTACTAAGGTCTTTCATTGCTGCATCCTTTGTTCTGTCAATAAGTTTTTGCAACTCAGGATGTAAATATAAGTTGTAATTAAAAGCATAACAAAAACAAGTACAGCTACTATTTTCTTCATAATTAACACCACCAACTATAATATTTTTATGGTGCTTCGCTATTTTGTGTGGGTAAACACACTAATTAGTTAATTAATTCCGCTAAATTTTCATTTATTACTGGAAAAATTGTATGTTAACTTTCCAGCCAAAAGATATATCATAGCAATAAAGTT
>JAAYPF010000110.1 GCA_012519925.1 Clostridiaceae bacterium | reverse complement strand
TTATTTTGGGATTATTATTTAAAAATGAAGCAAATGTATATTGTTTTGGATGATTTTTGATTTTAGTAGTGAAAAACAGAATTTAATATGATATTATGAAAAAAGCAAATACCTATCTATTATCTATTATCTATATCTATTATCTATACTTATGAAATACACCGGGGCTAGGGGAAAATTCGGATCAAGCGATGCCAATGCCGAGTTTATGGGAGAGGTAAGAAAGCTATTTAATAACAATAGTATTTTCTGGCAAACCGGCGAACTGGGGAAGGTAGACAAAGGCGGTGGAGGTACGATCGCTCAATTCATGGCCAATATGGGTATGGACGTAATAGACTGTGGCGTAGCCGTCCTGTCGATGCATTCACCCTTTGAGGTAACAAGTAAGGCAGATATATATATGGCATATAAAGCTTATAAAGCATTTATGGAAAACATAAAATAAGAATAAAGTGATATGAATTATTTAGTGATATAGAAGGGGAATTCCCCTTCTATTTTTATCAACTCATCGACCGCTTCGTGGTTTATGTAATAAATGTGAAGAACCAAGGTCAATTCTATTATGTAAGAAGTTTTTTAAAATTAAGACTTTACATAATATGGTTATATTTCAAGTTTATAAAAAAATTAGAAATATTATATTGATATATATCAAATAATATTGTAAAATATTTGTGAAGGCAGGGAACAAGCATGTTATCCTTAGTTTTTCAAATATTTCTTATTTAACAAAGGAGGAAGTACATATGAGTTTCAAAAAAAGTTTAGTTTGTAGTATTACAGTTTTGATTATTCTTTGTGCATCAATTGTTACACCTTTGGCAGCTGAATATTTTTACTACAATGGAGATACATATCTTGCTGATGATTTGATATTGTTCAATCCTGGTTCTGCTTCAGGATATACCAAAACCACAGGACCTAGTCGTACTACATGTGATGTAAAAGCAGAAGGAAGATTTGTAAATGATGATGGTTCTTCTACATGGGGATACGATTATGATTTTGGTGATACCGTTGCTTATGTTGAATACTATTCAAATCAGCGGGCAGATGGTTTTATCGCAAGAAACTCTGTTGTGAACTCCTCACACACGCAGTATCTCAAGACAATTGTATATAACATGGAATATTAAGGACTGAAGCAAGTAAATAGATTTGTAAATCAAGTGCTTTATTTATAAAGCACTTGATTTAATTTAAATAGGTGGGGGGTTTAATGAAAGTGCTTAAAAATATATTTATATCAGGCAACAAATATTCTACAGTATTTTTCATTACCGGAGTTTTTGTATCCATGCTTATTACTTCTATAGGAATAAGCAGTTCAATCGCTGATCAACAACATAAAAACACGAAATATGAATTAGAAGGAGAGCAATACCAGCTTATTGTAAACCCTAATGGAAACCTTACAGATGATTTTTGGGACAGGCTATATAATGTACTCCTTGAAGACAGCGGTCTTTACATTCATAAAATTTACATTCCAGCGTCGTATGCAAGTGATTGTATACCAGGAAGTTATCCATTGTTATTTAAGGGGAATAATGGTATTTTCCCCCTTCTTGAAGGAGAATATTTTTCCTACGAAAATGTAAAGAATAAAGATAGAATAGCACTGGTAGGTAAGGATGTTGTTTTACTACTTCCCGAGATAAATGGTAAAAAACACGTCAAGCTGTCCGGAACAAGCTATGAAGTTATCGGTGTTGTTGGATATAAAAACAAAAGTTCAGTCTGGGATTGGTCTGTTTATTTTCCAATAAATTCATTACCCGATAAAGATCAAAGCAATCTTTCCAGTCCACAACTTCAAATGGTGCTTTACAGCAAATCAGGAAGTATTGAAGAACAGTTTGAAAAAGTTAAAGCCTTGTTTTCAGAAACAGGAATAGATATTTTACAAGCTCAAAAAGTAGTTCCAGATAAAATGAGTTTCTGGCAAGCTATTTCGTTTAGAAACTTCGATAATTTAATAATATATATATTCTTTGTTGTTTCCTTGATAAACTCTTTGAATATAGCATTTAATTGGGTATCAGAAAGAAGTTATCAAATAGGTATAAAAAAGGCTTTCGGTCACTCCGATTGGAACATAATAAACAGCTTGTTTCTTGAGATGCTTTTGCTGTTTTCAGTTGGTGCAATTCTGGCTACTGCTACTCATTTTTTGATTTTCAAATTGTTGGGTAAATTTATAAGTTTCGGTCAGGTATTCTTTATTGAGGCAGTTTTTGTATCAATGGCATTAGCTTTTGTTTCGACAATTCTAACAATTGCTTTTTCTGTCTCAGAAATTCTGTCCATACAGCCAGCAGAAGCCGCAAAAGGATAAAAAAGAGAAAGTTGGTGATTAAATGTATTATATTAAAGCTCTGGTTCATTCTATTAATAAAAAGTCACTCTCCGTATTTTTGATATGGATTCAGTTTTCATTAATTTTTTCTATATCGTTTATATTAGTTGATTCCTTTTTTGGATTATATAGAAACGAGAATGAAAAAAGACAATCTATTAGTGCTGGTTTTGACAGATGTTGTCCACTTATAATCAATACTATAAGCGATTCAAAAAAAACCTTCGAAGATGCAGCTGGATTCCTTTCCGAAATAAAAAAACTGGACGAACTAGAAACCTTGGGTAATTTTTTCGATTATGGGACTTCTTTTTCTTCTCTTAGAGGAAACAATGCTTTTTCGGAAGCTGTGAATAATGCTTTGGAAGGTGAGAAAATAGAAAATAAAAAACGTATGTTTCCAATAAATGATGAAATATATGATATGATGAGAAATAATCTTGAGGTAGAAATTTTGTCTGTAGATTACGGTTTATTTAATAGTTTAATATCAAATCAACTTATTGAAGGAAAAAAACCTGACAAAGCAATTTTTAAAAGTGATGGCTTTGTACCGGTAATCCTTGGATACGTATACAAGGATGCATTCAATATTGGCGATACCTTTGAATCAGACAATGGGCTCTTCAAATGCAGAGTAATAGGTAAGCTCAAAAAAAACAGCAAATGGCTCAATTTAGATGCGAGTAATGAACTATCTTCTGAATTGAGCAACATTGATTATAATATAATTGTACTTACAAATGGAATAACTACTTATTTCGACACACCTCTTGCAGGCACGGTTTTAATGAACAACTATATAATAAGTAAGGAACCTTTTGACAGCACCTTAAAATCAAAAATATGTCAAGTAGCTGAAAATTACGGATTTTCCGTGGGCATATATACACTTAATGATTATTTCAAGTCTACAAGGGAGAACAACATGGAACGATCCTCTTTGAAACTTTTTTCTATAATATTCCTTTCAATTATTGCTGTCTTTGGACTGGCGTCAATAATTGTATACAGCATTAACAATAGCAGAAGAGAGATTGGGGTCAGAATTGCCTGCGGGGCAGGAACAAGACATATAATCTTTATTTTCTTTGCAGAGATTTTTCTAATTACATTAGCTGCATTCTTAACATCTTGCATTGTAGTAAATTCAGAAAGTCTATTGGATATTCTGCGTGTAGCAAGATTACGTAATTTAGGTATGTGGGTTTATATCATTACTTTTGTTATATCGTTAGTTACATGCATAGCATCATGTGTTTTCCCTATAAAAAGAATACTTAAACTAGAGCCGAGAGAACTTACAGGAGGAAACGAATAAAATGGATAAAGTAATCAAGCTTAATGATGTTGTTAAAATATATGGAGCAGGGCAATCGAAGGTTGTTGCATTAAATAATGTCAGTCTTGAGATTTTTAAAGGTGAGTACATTTCAGTAATGGGTCCATCAGGCTCGGGTAAATCAACTCTTCTAAATATTTTAGGGTGTATGGACACCGCAACTTCAGGTCATTATTATATTAATGGCAGAGACGTAAGTAAACTTAAACGCAAAGATTTTAATCGTATAAGGAATTGTGAAGTAAGCTTTATATTTCAAAATTTTGCTCTTCTTAAAAACTACAGTGTTTACGAGAATGTTGAGCTTCCCCTTTGTCATAGAAAAATGTCTCACAAAGAAAAAAAGAATAAGATCATGAAATATTTAGATAGACTGGGTATAGCTAATCTGTCCAATAAAAAACCCACCGAAATTTCCGGAGGACAACAGCAGAGAGTTGCAATAGCTAGGGCTTTAGTAAGCAATGCAGATATTATTTTAGCAGATGAGCCTACAGGAGCATTAGATCAGAAAACAGGTCAAGAATTAATGGAGCTTCTTTCCTCAATCAATAAAGAGGGAAAAACGTTAATTATAATTACTCATGATAAGAATGTTGCATCCTACTGCAAAAGAAATATTCTACTAACAGACGGTAAGATTATTGAAGATGTATCGTCAGTTGTACCAGATGTAAAAAGAACATAAAAAGTACTCTGAAATAGTATCAAAAACCCGGTAGCAACACAATATCACCGGGTTTTTTAATACTATGTGTTTTATTTTTTTTTACTCAATTTCGTCCTTATTCCAAAAATTCTCCTTGACAATCATTCTTGTTTCCTCTTTGTCCATGATGTAATACCATGCTCCGTCCAATACGGAATCCCCGGGAATCTTAAATGTTTGTATGTTGTCGGGCTGTATCTTTGTGGCACTTCCGGACATCTTTAAAACCTCACTCATGCTGAGATTTGTCTCGATATTATTAAACACGGTATTAATTATATCGTTTAATCTGGTTATATATAATATATTCAGCTTTTGCCTTATGAGCTCTTTAATAAAGTTTTGCTGTGCATCAATTCTTTTAAGGTCGCTTCCGTCGTAATACTCGTTAACCTTGCCGTTGTTATTCTGCCGAAACCTCATAAACTGCTCGGATTTAACTCCGTCGAAATGTTGAGGACCTTTTTTAAAATGAATGTGAAGATCCTGTAGTGGATCATCCCAGTCCATATCCACCGGAACATTGTAATCTACTCCTCCAAGGGTATCAATAATTTTTCTGAAGGAAGATGTATTGACAAAAACATAATACTCAACATCTACTCCTAAAAGATCACTTACTGTTTTGACAGCCAGTTCTCCTCCACCCCTAGGGTATGCGGAATTTATCTTTGCCCTCTTGCCATTTATAATAACACTTGTATCCCTGGGTATCGAAAGAATACTTACCTTTGAGGAAGTGGGATTAAAGTTAACAAGCATCATTGTGCTCATCAACATAACCCGATAATGGGTTACTTTCTACGGCTGTTTTAATCTGCTGGTTGTCTACATGGGTATATATCTCTGTGGTTGCAATGGACTCATGTCCCAATATCTCCTGCAGAGCTCTGATATCAACCTTTCCATGCTTATACATCAGTGTAGCCGCTGTATGCCTCAGTTTATGAGTGGAGTACCTTTCGGGGTCAAGCCCTGCTGCCGTAATATACTTTTTTACAATATGCTGGACTGTTTTATTGCTTATCCTCTGTTTTCTTTCACTCAAAAAAAGTGCATTCTTATCCTTTACTCCTTCCACCGGCCTTACCTTCAAATATGCCTCAATAGCCCTTTTACATGCCGCATTAAGGTAGATTGTCCTTTCTTTGTAGCCCTTGCCAACAACAGTCAAGATATCGTTTTTAATTCTATTCAGATTTATACCTACAAGCTCAGAAAGCCTGAGACCGCAATTCAAAAACAGTGTTATAATTGCAAAATCTCTTTCTCTATGCTCTCCATCAATTGCTCCTAAAAGTTTTTTGCTTTCTTCGATGTTTAAATACCGCGGGAGCCTTTTCATTATTTTGGGTGACTCCAGTTCAGAAGCAGGATTTTGATCTAGGAGCTTTGCCTTGTTTGTTATGTAGTTAAAAAATGATTTTATGCTTGCAACCTTCTTGCCCTTGAGCTTGAATTATTGTCTCTCTCTCGGCTTAAAAACGACATAAATGAATAAAGGTCGCTCAATGTTATTTCCTTTAACATTTCCACATCTATTTCTTTAATATCAATGGTTTCAAAATCTCTGTCATTAGCCTCTAATCCCTTATGAACTCTGATGAACCGGAAAAACATTCTTAAATCATAATAATATTCATGAATGGTATTCTTTGATTTACCTTTAATAGTCTCCATATAACTTAAAAAATCCTTAAGTATGAAAGGTGCCTCATCGAAATATGCTTCAGCCATTTTGACATCTCCTCACATCAATAATACTATAGACGAAAACCTCCACAATTTTGTTCGATATTTATAGTTATTACAATCATTTTCATTGTGAATTATACTAATTATTATACTACATGTTTTAATATTTTGTTACTGCTCAGGCATTCCCACTTCGGGGATGCCTGTGTTCATATCTAAACATGGTCTTTGACCCCATATTTAAAAGCAACTCAAATAAAGGGATACCGTATTGGCATCCCCATGTCTTGTAACTTAATATTGCTAAAGTGTCTGAGGTATGAACGGC
>JAAYPF010000109.1 GCA_012519925.1 Clostridiaceae bacterium | reverse complement strand
TATACATATATTCCACTTTATTTTATACAAATTTTGCAATCCAATCAACAATTTTATTTCTCTGACATGTATTTTTTACCTACTAAGACCAAAGGCTAAAATGCAAATTCCTATACTATTAAATTACTTGGTATTGTAATTTTAAATATAGCATCCTCTGTAACAGTAAAACACATCCAGTCATTATCACCAGCATAGTTAATCTCACCTACAATTTCGGTATCGATAAATATTTCGCCAGCTAAAGCCTTTGTGTCTGCATAATCATCAATATCTGGAGTTAAACTAACATTAAGATTATAATTCCTGTATTCCGTATAATGATTAGTCATATTTAAATACACATAATACTCTTTGCCCTTTATGAGTTTAACTTTTAAATCCAGGTAATCATAATAATTATTGTTGTAATCTGTATAATTGTTACAACTTCCGTTGATATACCTAGAGCTTGTATCTACAATATGATATATACCATCTTCCGGAGCAGTAAACTTGAAGTAATCAACATCACCTTCATAATTTATTGTACCTGCAGTTTCACTGCCAACTTCTATTAATGTAGCCTCGTTTGTTGTATTTCCATGGTCATCAACCAATTCAAGGACTCTTAATTTATAAGTTGGATAATCAATATTACCTGAGATTCTTATATAATATGTATTCCCGGCAGTTAACTGCAGCTCTATAAATTTACTTATATTAGTCCAGCTTTGGTCATTCTTAATATTATACAAATAAGCATTTGCATACGAATTCCCCATAATCTCCAAACGATACTTAGAACTTTTTACTGGTGTAAAACTAAAATAGTCATTATCATATAAAAACTGTATCTCTCCGCTGGTATCAGTATCACTTTCCACTACAGTAGCAGTTTCAAAGCTATAACCGTGATCATCATTTAAGAGCTTAACCTTTATTCCATATCCTCCAAGTCCAGTTACTGAGTTTGCCTTTACACATATATAATATGTCGTATTCGCATCTAATCCAATGTTTGCAAATAAGTTTAAGTTTGTAGTGCTTATATTATTTATGACCTCAGCAAATTTTACGCCATCGGATTTATATATAATTCCATTGGTGTCTGTAGTTCCTGTTGTCTCAATCCTGTATGAACCGGATAAAGAAGGAGTAAACGCAAAATAGTCAACATCTCTTTCATAATTGATAGTCCCAGACTTTTCCTCGTTTAATTTCAACACTTCACTAAACTGAATGCTATTTCCAATATCATCATACAGTTCTGTAATTCTTATTCCATAATCACCGGTGCCATTTATATTTTTGTGCTTTACTTTTACATAGTAAGTTTTACCACCTTCAAAGCTTTGGTCAATTCTGAAGTTATAATTGTCACCGCTTGCGTCATCGTAAAAAAGCTCATTACCATCTTCATCATATATATATCCTTCAGTATCTGTATTTCCCCTTGTCTCAAACCTATATTCACCTGAAGTTGGAATTTTAACACTAAAGAAGTCCTCATCCCCGGCACTTTTTATACTACCGGCAACTTCATCACCCACACTTATGTTTGTTGCTGATTCCAAACTATTTCCATGATCATCCATCATTTCCGAAATACTAAAGTTATACGCAGCCAGATTATTATTTTGCTCAATGGCAATATAGTAAGTTTTATTAGCTGCCAAACTCATTCCTATAAAACCTTTTTTTGCACTATCGGTAATGGTATTACTGTACAAACTTGTACCTTCTGAATTGTATACTCTTCCATATATACTTCCTCCAGAAACACCAATACTTATTCCATAACTTGCATGTTTTGCTGGTGTAAAGGCAAAGTAATCATAATCTCCAACATAGTCAATCTGCCCGATTATTTCCTTATCCAATCCTATATCTGTCGCATTTTCTATTGTATTGCCATGATCATCCAGCAAGGAGGTTACCTTGATTGTATAGGGATATCTTGCACTACTTGAGGAATTTGAACCATAGCACAACTTGACATAGTAAGTCATTCCCTCTTCAAAAACTCTTGCAAAATTTACATTATATGGAGATGATGTTCTGGATACAGAAGTTATCTCTTTTCCTGTACCATCAAGTAAAAATACATTTATTGGTGCTTTGGTTTCACAAGAGATATTAAATGGAGCTGTTTTGTCTAGAACAAATTTGAAGAAGTCATTATCAAAAACAGCATCCATATTACCTGAAATTTCATTATTTTCAGATAATTCTGCCGCAGCATCAATATCATCACCATAATCATCGGTCACATCCGACAAGGCAACTTTGATTTCATATTTTGGCATTTCACTACTGTTATAACTATTTACTTTAATATAATACTTTTTGTTTGCACTAAGCTTAACGTTAAAACTCATAGTAGAGTAATCCTGTATAATTATGTTTCTGTTGTCATCATATAAATAGAGATACAAGCGCCCTCCGGAAGTAGAGTCTGAAAAATTATACACTCCACTTTTATCGGCAGTAAAGCACATAAAATCAATATCTCCCAGATAGTCTATATCTCCAGAAATATTGCTTAACATATCTACACTTTTTGCCAATTCAAAGCTATTAGGGTAATCATCTGTCCCTGCTTTACACACACTGAACTGATATGGTCCGGGCTCTGCCGTACCTTTCTGATATATTTTTGAATAATAAGTCGTATTTGCTGATAAATTAACCTTGACAAAAAAGTTTTTATCTTTTGTACTATCATCGTAACTTCCCATTAAACTGCTTTCACTTTCACTGCTAAAAAGCTGCAAAGCTACATCTGTCGTGCCAATACTTTCTATTAAGTATATTCCTTCCTCTTCTGTTGTAAATTTAAAATAATCAACATCAGCATTGCATTCCAAATTACCCGGAACAGTATCCCCAACCAAAATATCTTCTGCCTCTGAAATCATACTTGGATAATCATCGGTATATACTCCTAATTCATATCTAACAAGATTATTAGACTTTACCTTTAAATAATAGTCTTTGCCAGCCAAAAGCTTTTTCATAATAACTACTTTATCCGATGTGCTTATAGTTTTAGACTCAATTTTTTCACTTGTATTCCATAATTCCAAACTTGAGCTATTACTTGCAAAAAACTCTACACAATACCAACTATCCAAATCAGGGACAAATTTGAAACAATCAATATCGCCAAGACTTTCAATTAAACCCTCTATCCTTGAAAAAGCATTAACCTCAAAAGCTTTATCAATATCGTTGCCAAAATCATCTCCATTTATTTCCTCTACCTTTAAAACATAATCTCCAATTTGTTTGTTTCCTTTAACTCCTATGTAGTAGAGCTTATTTGCTTCCATATTTGCGACAATGTAAAAATTTTTATCATCAATACCCTTATCATTATTCTCAGAAATAACCTTTTTTTTGTCCGAATACAACACACCTACTGTGTCCATACCTGTTGTATATATACTGTAAAAACCACTTTTCTTAGGTATATAGCTAAAATAATCGATATCATCTTCACCGTATATTTTTGCGGACATCTCACTAGCTTCTGTGATTGCAACAGCATTATCTATACTGTCTCCATCCTCTTCTTTAAAAATAGAAAGCTCATAATTTCCCCTAGGATAATAATTATCATATACTGCAATGAAATATTTGTTTCCTGCTTCTAAATCACACATCATTTTTGAAGATGAACTAGTTTCAACAAAATTCCCCTCACTATCATACAAATTTATTCGCAAGCGATTATCCTCGGCACCAGTAAGCATAGCAATATATTTTGAATCTGAATCTGGTGTGAATTCAAAATAATCATAATCTTTATAATAATCAATTTTACCATTAGTCTTGCCTGCCTTTACAGACGTTGAAGAATTGATATCATTTCCAAAGTCATCCTTTGTTATAACGAAATCATAGCCTGTTGCTGAATTATTATATGATAGACTAATATAGTATGTGTTATCGGTAATAAAGTCATAATTTAAGTATCCATTTGAGCTGTATTTCAATCGTTCACCTTTGCTGTCATACAAGAAAATCCACACAGTTTCATCACTGTTCACTGTCCCAATATAAGTTCATTTGAATCTGGAACAAACTTAAAATAATCTCCATCATATTTATAATCTATTTTTCCGATAATTTTATCTTCAACCTTTATAGGCGTTGCGAAATTTATTTCATTTCCATAATCCTCCTTCTCCAAAACAAACTCATAATCTGTTATTAATCCATCTTTGCTGCCTAATCCAATATAATAAGTGTTTCCTGCTATCATCTCATAAGGTACTGGTGAATGGCCATATTTTAATCGTTTCCCATTACTGTCAAAGAAATCAATTCTCATATTTTCATTACTGCTTATTATTGCATAGGCTCCATTTGAATCAGGAGTATATTGGAAATAATCCCAATCATTTTTGTAATCTATCTTTCCGATAATTTTATCTTCAACCTTTATAGGGGTTGCGAAATTTATTTCATTTCCATAATCCTCCTTCTCCAAAACAAACTCATAATCTGTTATTAATCCACTCTTGTTATATAATCTAATATAATAAGTATTTCCTGCTATCAGCTTATAAGGTACTAGCGAATAGCCATATTTCAATCCCTTACCATTACCATCATATAAATCGAATTTTATATTTTCATCACTGCTTAACATCACATAATTTGCATCCGATTCAGGAATAAATTTAAAATAATCATAGTCACTACTATAATCCATTTTACCACTTACTTTTGCACCTAATTTTATCTCAGTTGCAGACTCCTTGGTATTTCCATAATCCTCAATAAAGAAATATTTACTTACAGAATTATTTGTCTCATTTGACTCATCTATTGTGTTTTGATCATCAACTTTCACATTTATTATATATTGTCCTTTTGTTAAAGTGCTTAAATCAAAACCAGCTTGTTTTGGAAACTCTATAGTAACAGTCTTATTCTTTGCAAGTAATGTAGAACATTCAGTTGACAGCACAATATCGGTTCCCTCAACAAGCAAAGTAACTACAAAAGATTGCCCTTCTATCATATCTCCACCGTTGTTTACAACTTCCACAGTATATGTAGTGGAATTTCCAACACAATCTGAATTTGGTTCTGTTGAATAAATACTAAGATCTGGTTTCAAATATGTTACCTTTATTGAATAAAGACATGGTATATTACCCTCGCCCTTATCATACTTCGACATATGAAAATAATTCTTTGTTCCAGCATATAGATAACTCTCTACATACCATGGACTAGAACCATTACTAGGATATGTACTATAATTATATAATATATTATCATTAGGGTTAAACGCAGTAATAAAGCCTATACTGTCCTTAATACCGTCCACTCCCTCAAACCTATATAAACCAGTATGTGAAGGAGTAAAAACAAAGTAATCTGCATCCTCATCACTGTTTATGTAACCATAAGTCAATGCGTTCTCTAGTAAGGGTTCTTTCGCTAAGTTATAATAAGGTGTATATATATCCTTATCTGGTCCCTCTGTAGGTCTTATTGTAGGTGTTGGTGTTGGCATTGGTGTTGGTTCGTAAACAATTGGTTCTATTCCCCATTGTAAAACTTCATCTATATACGCTGTAACCAAATCGCATTCACCATAATCAGTACTTATGCTCCTTGAATAGTCGTTAGTTAAATCATAGTTTGTCCAGTTGGTCTTGTAAACTCTGACTTGAATTTCAACGCAATCATTAGGTGAAATATATCCTGCTGTGCTTGTAAAACTCACTTCAATATAATAGTTTGTTGTAGTATTGATCTTTTGCATTTTTACAAAATTCCCTACAACATTGTCAGCATCTACATTAGAGTAGTCACAAATGAATTGTTGTGCACTTTCACCATCTATTGTATAGTAATATCTTACCTTAACTTTAGACAAATCGATTGAAGAATCTCCTATGTTATAAATTTTAAAATTAGGACTGATAACTCCACTTGAATCTTCATTAAATTGTTTCACTTCGACTCTCAACTGCCCTTCTACAACCACAGGTTCAGTAGTTGGCGTAGGCGAAGGTGTTTCCGTTGAAGGTACGTCACTTACTAACGGAGTTGGCGTTTCAACAACTATTTCCGTTGGCTTGGGTGTTGGTGTTTCAACTATTACAGCAGTTTCAGATGCTGTAGGTGTTGGAGTGTCAATTGAAATAGGTGTTGGCGATGTAATTAACTTTTGCTTTGGGAACTCTGATATCTTGCCGAGTAAAAACAGCCTCATAAAGGCAAAGTCAATACTATCGAAAACATCATCGCCTGAAACATCAGAAACCCAAAGGTCATCCTCAGGCTTGAAATCATTTATCACTCCTAACAGATGTATCCTCATATAAGCAAAATCAAGACTATCTACTGTACCATTTCCATCAACATCACCAATAGGCAATTTACCTTCTGGAATTTCAGCAAGCATTTTTATGTCTGTTGGAATTACTTCTTCTAAAGGTAGTTCGTCTAACAATTCATCAGAAATATCTATCGGAGCATACACTGAATCAAGCACACTTCCTTCCATTTTCCCGTCTACATTAACAGCATCTGAAGCTAAATCTAGACCATCCCCTTGTGTTTCCAAATTCTGTGTTTCTTCAAATAATTTGAAATTTGTGTCACCTAAAACATTGGTGGTCAGAATCTGAGCAAAGAATGTACATGAAATTATAAACGCAATTATCCTCTTACTTCTGTTCATTTTGCTATCCCCCAGTAATTAATAATAAAACCATTATTTTGGTTATTAGTGAATAATTTTACCAAATAAAATTTATAAAGTAAATATCAATTACTCCTAAATTCTAGTATAAAAACAGATTACTTTTGGTTACTATTAAACAAGTACATAAAAAGTTTTGTGCATTTTAGTATATAACTTATTAATTAATACAAAGTAACCCATAACAAAAAACTGCCTGTAAGATTTAGAATTCAAATCTTACAGGCAGTTTAACATTATCAATTATTGTCCTTCTAAATACTCAAGGCACTTTGCGATCATTGTAAAAAGTTCGGCTCTTGTAACATTCTTATTGGGCATAAAAGTATTGTCACTATAGCCTTTTACTATTTCCAAATTACATGCCGTATTTACGTATTTCTTTGACCAAGGAGCAATGTCACTTTCATCGGCAAGAGTCACCTTAGAGGTTTCTGAAGGTTCGAAACGGAAAGTCTTCATAAGCATTATAACAACTTCCTGCCTAGTAACATTTCTTGAAGCTCTAAAGGTATTGTCCTCATATCCACCAACTACTTTTAGATCTAAAGCCGTTTTTAGAAATCCTTTTACCCAATTTGGTATTTCGTTTTTATCCGCAAAGGTAAATTCCGGATTCGGTGCTACACCATACCCTATTGATTTCATGAGTGCCGTTACAGCTTCTGCCCTTGTAATGTTGTTATCGGGCTTTACGTTACCGTCGGGATATCCTTGAACAACTCCCATGTTCATAAGCCTGAGCACGTATAATTTTGCCCAATGTGTCGTTATATCTTTTGGTATCTGAAATCCTCCCGTTGGTGGTGTAGTCGTAGGTGTAGTCGGTGTCACTTGTGCTGAAGGTATTGTTGGCCATCCGCTATTTGATGTGGTTGTTGGTCGTGGGTTTGAAGTTACCGTATATGATGAAGTTGATGTAGGTTTAGATGTAGGTGTTGTGGTCGGTGTTGGTGTAGCTGTAGGCGTTGGTGTTGGTATTGTCGAAGGTATTGCGGCATTCCCAACTGCAACTACTCCACCACTATATGAAACTCCTATAATTTCATCAGTACCGCTAGCATATACTGAAGTTCTTGAAAGATTATGAGAAAGTACAGATATACCATCACTCGCATTGCTCATAATAGTCAACTTTATGTACGCCAACGTACCATCGCCTTTTATAATCCTACTTCCGTCAGCTGGTGACTCAAAAGTCATTGCTACAAAACCTGATGTACTGTTTATATTGGAATTAAAATCTTTTGAATTGATTATCAGTTCTCCAGGTGTAACGCTCACTGTACTAAATATTTTAGGATCGTAATTAACCCAAAAGCTACATGCATAAATACCTGATGCCGGAACATTTTTTACTGTCAAAGGCACAGTAACAGTAGTGCCTTTTTGTCCTTTTAAAACTGCTAAACTTACCTCCATTGGATCCACCGCATATGTAAACGAATTCGACATTAATCCAAAAATCAACATTGTTATCGTCACAATGCACCATACTTTCTTTGGGCTAAACAACCTTTCTTTGACACTCATCTATTAATCCTTCCTTCCATAGAATATATTACTTAATGATATAAGTTACAAAATATTGAAATATAAATAGATATAGACTTCATACATCTAATTATACAATAAATAGTCCTCATATGCTATAGTTTTAAATCCTTCAAATCTTATCGAGTAGCAGAGATTTTTCCCCATGATAATATATACATAACTTGTGCAATGCCCTAGTCATAGATACATATAAGAGTTTTATATCTAGCTCATCTTCCTTATAAACATTAATACCTGCATCTGCTATCATTACAACATCAAATTCCAAGCCTTTTGTAAGATAAGAAGGAACAATAAGCGTGCTGTTTTTGTATTCTTCTTCTTTCCCCGTTATTACATTCAAGTCATCTATCTTGCCTTTTAAAAGTTTGTACATCCTTTGACACTCTTCTACAGTCTTTAATATTATAGCAGCAGTTTTAAAGTTCTCACTTCTGTACTGCTTTATTCTTGTACTTATATCTTCTGCAATCTGATATAAGTTTTGCTTTTCTATTACCTCAACTTTATCTCCATGCCTTATTACAGGCTTTGCAAGTACCAAACCAAGGTCTTTAATTTTGTCTATGACCGTATTTGCTGCACTCATTATTTCCACTGTCGTTCTGTAGCTTTCCTCTAAGGTAAGAAAACCACATTTTTGCCCCTCAAAAACATCGTCTACAACATCCTGCCAAGTTCGTATACCTCTATAGGAATGAATGCTTTGACATAGGTCACCTAATATGGTAAACGACCTGTCTTTTACAATCTTTTTAAGAACATAAAATTGAAAGGCACTAAAGTCCTGACCCTCATCTATAACAATATGCTTAACAGGTATTTTTTCATCCATTCCGTGTATAAGATACTTTAAGTAGATTATTGGAGCAATATCTTCAATCTCCAAATAACCGGATTTAAGCGTATCCTTAGTATGGTTTCTGATATAATCAATCAAGTCTTTATCACTTTTACCTTCAAGGAACTTATTAAACAACTCTTCATTATTTATAAGATCGTAATAGTACTCATAAGGACTAAATTTTGATATTTTCTTTATGTATTCTTTGACAGCACTTTTGGCATATTTCTCAATTTTGCCAATTACAGCATCTCTTTTGTCTATTGCTGCAATTATTAATTTCTGCCTCTCAGGGCTTTCTTCTTGGGTAGTTTTTAAACGCATAATTTCATTATCACATTGCTCATTTAAATTGTGTATTATAATATCTTTTTTCTGCTTTAGCCTGTTTGAAAGATACTTTTTAATTTCGTCAATCCGTTGTACTATAGGCCAATTCTTGTACTGCTTTAAGAAAAGGTCATTTATCTCTTCATATTTAAATACTAACGTGTTTGCAATCTTAAAATGTTCTTTTGGAATAAAGGAATTTTCAATGTATTTCACATATTCATCCATCACTTCTCTAAACAACATGGATGCCTTAAACTGCGAGCAATTCTTCAAAATATTGTTTGCCTCTATTTCTTCCATTGTCACATTGTGGTTTACAAACTTGGTCAGCTTCTCAAAAGGGTCTTTAAGCTTAAACTTTTTACCTATCAACTCCATTGCAAATTCTTCAAAAGTAGTTTGCTTAACCCTCTCTACACCTAATTCCGGCAGTACTTCAGAGATATAATTCAAAAAGAGCTTGTTCGGTGCAATAATCATGAAGTTTTCAGGTTCAAAGGATTTTTCAAAGGTATAGACAAGATATGCAATCCTGTGAAGTGCAATGGTGGTCTTACCGCTTCCTGCAGCCCCTTGTACTATCAATGGCTTCCACATATCTGCCCTGATTATTTTATTTTGTTCAACTTGTATTGTAGACACTATTTCCTTGAGCCTGTTGTCGCTGTTTGCCCCTAAATAGGTCTGCAAAAACTCGTCATTTGTGGTTATGTCAATATCAAAAATCTCCTGTAAAACACCCTCGTTAATGGCAAATTGCCTCTTTAGTGTAAGTTCTCCTTTTATATTGCCACCAGGACACCAATAATCAGCTTCCCCTATTCGCCCCTCATAATACAAGTTTGCTATAGGAGCGCGCCAGTCAACGATTATTACCTCCTGATCTTCATCTCTCATCAATGACATTTTACCTATATATAGGCTTTCCTTTTTATTGCTGTCCTTCTCCATAAAATCTATACGTGCAAAATAGGGCTTACTTCGTGCCACCAAAAGATTTCTGAGCCGAAGTGCAAGGCTATCCCTAATTGTGGTATTAATCATCATATCTATAAAGCTCTGGCTATTTTCTGAAGTAAAATGTTTTGATACATTATCAATGTCGTTATCAAGCTTTTCTTTCCTTTTAATAGTACTCTCTAAACTCTTTTCAACATATCCTAGTGTATAACTACACCTTTCTAACTCTTCTTCATATGATGGGTGCTTTTCCGCAGCCATATTTCATTCACCTCCCTTTATTGATAGGAATTTTATTATATTTGAAAGAATAAAAAAAATAAAGCCCTTCAATTGCTTTATTT
>JAAYPF010000108.1 GCA_012519925.1 Clostridiaceae bacterium | reverse complement strand
GTTGTTGCTGCGGTTGCTGATACTGTTGTTGTTGCTGTGGTTGCTGATACTGTGGTTGAGAAGGCATCTGTTGCGGTTGACTTTGTGGTGATGAAACATTGCTATTGTTCTGTGGTCCGCTATTATTTCCAGCTTCAGCAGCAATAAGATTTTCTACGAGAATCTTTGCAAAGTTTAAAGGTATCAACTGCATAATTTGACTGTCTATAAGTTCTCCAACTTCCATTTTAAATGCAATTTTTACTAACCTATCCCCAGGTTGAATAACCATATCAGGGTTTTCTTTAAATGTCATGCCAAAAGCTTTTGGAGGAGATATATCCACCTTTTTATCAAATATTGATGACATTGAAGTAGCTGCTGACCCAATCATCTGATTCATTGCTTCACCAATTGCACTTAAATGAAGGTCTGTAAGTTCTCCCGCTATATTGCTCCCATCACCACCCATCATTAGGTCAGTGATTACTTTAGCATCATTTTCTTTTAACACAAGAAGGTTTGCTCCATTGAGTCCTTCAGTATATTCAACTTTTACCGCAACATACGTTTTATTGAATTCTTCAGAAAGCTCTTCCCACGAACACACACTAACCTGAGGAGTAGTAATCATTACTTTTTGTCCAAGTAGTGCATAAAGCGTAGTAGCCGATGTTCCCATGCTAATATTCCCTATTTCACCAAGAGCATCCACTTCCTGAATGGTAAGCTCTGAATCACTACCGACCTCCACATTACTATCATTTTCGGAATTTGATCCGCCATTAAGCAAGGCATCAATTTCAGCCTGTGATAACATATCACCCATACTACTCTTCCTCCTCTCCTTTTACTACTTCATTTACCTTTATCGCAACCCTATTCCTTTTCACTCCAGGTATTCCATAAAACTTCAATAAATCGCCAACTAAAATTTCAATATTACTGTTTATATTTGAATCTAAAGGAATAACATCTCCAGGGTGTAATTCTATAAAATCATTTACCAATATGGTAGTCCTTCCTAATACTGCTCTTACAGGTACCTTAGTATTTTCAATTTTGTGCTCTATTGTATTCCTGTTTTCATGTGTCTTTTCTTTCTCATTATTAGAAAACCAAAATTTAGTGCTAAGCTTTGAAACAACTGGTTCAACTACCATATGCGGTATGCATATGTTAATCATTCCCTCAACCTCGCCAATTTTTGTACTCAAAGTTATTAATGCTACTATTTCATTTGCAGATACTATCTGTGCGAATTGAGGATTGGTCTCAATCTTTTCAAGTCTCGGCTTTAAGGCTATTACGTTTTCCCAAGGCTCTCTCATATAATTTAAAATTTGGATTATAATTCTTTCTAAAATAGCAATCTCGACCTCGGTAAACTCCCTGATTCTATCCATCATAGTGCCTTTTCCCCCAAGTATCCTGTCAATCAAAGCATAGGCAATTGGTGGTGCCATTTCAAATATTACGGAGCCAGACAAAGGAGAAAAATCCACAATAGACAAAACGGCCGGGTTAGATATTGAATTATTGAACTCATAGTAAGCTATATCTTCAACAGAAATAACCTCAACCTGCACTAAAGTCCTTAAGTACCCTGACAAAAAATTCGTCATAAGTCTTGCGTAATTATCATATATAATATTGAGAGATTTTATATGATCCTTTGCAAATTTGCTAGGCCTTCTGAAATCATGATTTCTCACTTTCTTTTCTTCAGGCTCGGTCGAAATATTCTGAACATCTATTTCTCCAGTATTTAGGGCTTTAAGCAGCTCATCTATTTCGTTTTGAGAAAGAATATCTCCCATCTAAAAACCACCTCCTACTGATAGAACCAGTAATCAAATATAACACTGTAGACTAAGTCACCGTCTTTTTTCTCGTTTTGCATCAAATGATCATTCATCATTTTCTTAAGCTCAGCTCTTGCTTTTTCTTTTGCATTAGGATCTTTGACCTCATCAATGCTTAGGTTCTGAAAATATGTGCCCACTATTTCAGAAAGCTTACTTTTATTAGATTGAATTTTAAAAGTTGTATCCTTAATACCGTCGAACTTTTTGAAATACTGAACTTGAACATTCACTAAAATAACATGAATATCTTTATCTTCTTTTGTAGTCAGTAGATTAAAGGCAGTATTACTATCAAACATCTGCTCTAAGGCTAATTCTTTGTCCTTAGGAACAACAATTTCCTTTTTACTACCCGCGGCCTGCCCTATTCCAACATTTCCGCCTACAAAAAATATATAACCTGCCAATAAAACTAGTGTTAATGAAAGAAATGCCACTATACTAATAAGAATAAAAAACCCACTTTTTTTACTTTCCACTTTAATGCCCCCTCCATCCTCTACCAATATAATCGGGCAAAGCTATGAAACTTCTGAGTTTTAAACAGTACTTATTAAAACAACTTTGTAGAACTTTGATAGATCAGTTAATCTTTAGACAGTATATTATAGAATACTTTTCTTTTGTATTCGATTACCTTTCCGACTATTTCTTCAATATTCTCAGAAACAAGAAATTTTTTACCATTTGTCGTAGAAATAACAGTATCTGGTGTTTCTTCAAGACTTTCAATGAACTCACAATTCAGGACAAATTTAAGACCATTTAATCTAGTTAATTCAATCATAATATTTTCACCTCGAAAATACAATAGAAATTTTATTTTTTTGTAAAATTTTATGTTATTTTATATTATTATGTTGAAATTTTACATAAACTCGTTATAATTAACTACTTATTCTTCATAGGTCCTAGTTATTCCTCTAATTTTCGATTTTTTTTTAATAAAATATTTACCAAGACTATTCCAAAAAGTAACAAGTAAATGTATTTCATAAAATAACCTATGTAATATTTCGGTAAAACCTAACCATTAGGAACTATTGTGTGATTTCCAAAAAAGTTTGTTTTTTAGACAAACTTTTTTTGGAAATCACATTAAATTATCTCTTCAAGTTAACCAATTCCTGCAACATTTCATCAGAGGTTGTTATAATCCTACTGTTAGCTTGGAAACCTCTTTGAGTTACAATCATCTCAGTAAATTCCGATGACAAATCAACATTTGACATTTCAAGGGTACCAGGATTCAACATACCAACTCCTTCTCCACCCGCTTTTACAGCCTTTTTGAAGTCACCAGAGTTCGTGGTAGGTGTGTATAAATTGTTGCCTGACTTTTCAAGACCCGCCGGATTTTCAAAACTCGCCAAACCAATTAATCCCAGTGGTTGTTGCTGACCGTTACTGTATATTCCGGTGATTATCCCATCGGAACCAATACTAAAGTTTATAAGCGAACCACTTGAGTAGCCATCGACGCTAACAGGTTTTGCAGAGCTATCTGCAGCAAACATTGTGAGTTTAGAAAAGTCAAGTTGTACCTCCATTTCTTCTGCACCGACAGTGGTTGGAGGAGTTATT
>JAAYPF010000107.1 GCA_012519925.1 Clostridiaceae bacterium | reverse complement strand
GAATCAAGTCAGCTACTGAATAACCTTAATTTTGTCTACATATTCAATTTTTAAAACCACCGAAAGATGGTTTGTTTGCTATGCACTTAAATATTTGGACAATCTCTACTATTCTTTTTCAACCTTCTCAATACTAAAAAAATTCTCTAATGTTTAGGAATTTTGCATACTAAAAGTTTTACAGTTCATGATACAATATATAAGTTGTACAAATAGATGGTATTTATGTGATTTCTAAAAGTCTTATGGAGGACGAAGCATGAAAAAGTTATTGGTTTATTTGAAAGGCTATATAAAAGAAAGCATACTAGGTCCACTGTTCAAGCTATTGGAAGCATCGTTTGAATTGTTTGTGCCTATTATTATAAAAAGTATTGTTGATATTGGCATCGGACAAGCTGACACAGGGTACATAGTTAAGATGTGTTTGCTGCTAGTGCTTCTAGGTGTTGTCGGTATGATATGTTCTATAACAGCCCAGTACTTTGCAGCAAAAGCGTCGGTTGGCTTTGTAACAAAGCTACGACATGCACTATTTAAGCATATTGGTAACTTATCCTATACGGAAATTGATACGCTAGGTACATCTAGTATGATTACCCGTATGACAAGCGATATGAATCAGGTACAATCGGGAGTGAACCTGACCTTGCGACTATTGCTGCGTTCACCTTTTATTGTCTTTGGTGCTATGCTTATGGCATTTACGGTAGATGCTAATGCAGCTGTTACTTTTGTAGTTGCGATTCCAGCACTTTGTGTTGTTGTTTTCGCCATTATGCTGTTATCCATACCTCTGTATAAAAAGGTACAGCAGAGGTTGGACAAAGTGTTGAATTCTACAAGAGAAAATCTGAGCGGCGCTCGGGTAATCAGAGCTTTTCGCCTTGAAGATAAAGAAATAATTGAATTCGATGAACGTAACGAGCAATTGACCGCGACACAGAAATTTGTGGGTGGCATTTCTGCACTTATGAATCCTTTGACCTATGTTATTATTAACCTTGCAATTATCTGGCTTATCCATATTGGTGCGATACGGGTGTCAACAGGTCTGCTTACACAAGGTGCAGTACTTGCACTCTACAACTATATGTCTCAAATTTTAGTGGAACTCATTAAATTTGCAAACCTGATTATTAGTATTACTAAGGCTGTGGCTAGTGGTAACCGTATAAGTGCAGTTTTAGACGTGGATTCAAGTCTTGTGGAAAAAGAATCACTAAATCAAAATACTCTGTCTGAATATGCCGTAGAATTTCGTAATGTGGGACTAAAGTACAAAAATGCAAGCGATGAATCTTTGACAAATATAGATTTCTCAGTTCGGCACGGCGATGTGGTGGGTATAATTGGCGGTACAGGATCAGGTAAAACTTCTCTAGTAAATTTGATTCCAAGATTTTATGAGGCAACTTCAGGAGAGGTTGTTTTAGATGGTATAAATGTTAAGAATTATCCGCTAGAATCACTTCGTAATAAAATTGGCGTTGTGCCCCAAAAGGCTGTACTATTCAAAGGTAGTATCCGGGAGAATATGAAATGGGGTAATAAGGAGGCAAGTGACGAAGAGATTATGGATGCCATTACTATTGCCCAAGCTGGTGAAATTGTAGCACAAAAGAAAGAAGGGCTGGATTTTATTATTGAACAGGGCGGAAAAAACCTTTCGGGAGGTCAGCGTCAGCGCTTTACCATAGCTCGTGCTCTTGTTCGGAAGCCTAAGATTTTAATACTTGATGACAGTGCTTCGGCACTTGACTTTGCTACAGATGCAGCCCTTCGAAAGGCTTTGCGTGAAATGCCTGGAAATCCAACAGTTTTTATTGTTTCGCAGCGTACATCTTCAATTCAACATGCTGATAAAATCATAGTCCTTGATGATGGACAAATTGTCGGTATCGGCAAGCATGAACAACTACTTGAAAGCTGCGATGTATATAGTGAGATATATGATTCACAATTCAAGAAGGAGGCGAAATGATATGAAAAAGCAGAAAATTCAAAGGAATACTATAGCAAAGGTTCTCAAATACATAAGGGAGTATCGTATCCTTCTGTTGATTTCAATTATACTTGCTGCAGCAACGGTAGCATTAACTCTATATGTACCTATTCTCGTTGGTAATGCGATTGATCATATTATAGGTCCAGACATGGTAAACTTTGAAGCAGTAGCTCAAATCCTTGTCAAAATCGGTTTTGTTGTTGGTATTACCGCTATATTTCAATGGCTTATGAACATTATAAACAACAATATTACCTATCAGGTAGTGCGTGATGTGAGAAAAAAGGCTTTCCGTAAAATTCAAAATTTGCCGCTTTCTTATATTGATACCAACCCTCATGGTGAGCTTGTAAGCCGTGTGATTGCCGATGTAGATCAGTTTGCCGATGGGCTTCTGATGGGATTTACACAACTTTTTACGGGTGTTATCACTATAGCCGCTACACTGATTTTTATGTTGACCATCAATGTAAAAATCACTTTTATAGTAGTTGTTCTTACACCGCTTTCACTCTTTGTAGCAAACTTTATTGCAAAACGCACTTATTCTATGTTTAAATTGCAGTCAGAAACCCGTGGAGAACAAACTTCACTTATCAACGAAATGATTGGCAATGCAAAAATAGTTCAGGCTTTTTCCTATCAGGAGGAAGCACTGAAAAGATTTGATGAAATTAATGATAGATTGGAAAAATACTCACTTCGAGCAGTTTTCTTTTCGTCACTTACAAATCCTTGTACTCGCTTTATCAATAGTCTTGTTTACGCAGCGGTGGCTCTTGCGGGTGCAATAGCTGTCATAGGTGGGGATTTGGGAAGTACTATGACGGTAGGCGGACTTTCCATCTTTCTTAGTTATGCCAACCAATACACAAAACCTTTTAATGAAATTTCTGGTGTGATCACCGAGCTACAAAATGCCCTAGCATGTGCGGGTAGGGTTTTTGAGTTAATTGAGGAACAGCCGCAAGTTCCCGATTCAGACAATGCCATTAAACTTGAAAAGGCTAGCGGTAATGTTGCACTTGAAAATGTAGCTTTCTCATATGTGCCTGAGCGTCCTTTAATTCGTGATTTCAATCTGAAGGTAAAACCCGGTCAACGTGTGGCGATTGTCGGACCAACGGGCTGTGGCAAAACCACTGTTATTAATCTTCTGATGCGTTTTTATGATATTAATTCTGGCAGTATAAAAGTGGAAGGTATAGATATTCGTGATACCACACGAAAAAGCTTAAGGGAAAATTACGGAATGGTATTGCAGGATACTTGGCTAAAATCCGGCACCATTAGGGAAAATATCGCAATGGGTAAACCAGAGGCGACGGATGAAGAAATAATTGCTGCGGCAAAAGCTGCTCATGCTCATAGCTTTATTAAACGACTGTCAAACGGCTATGATACCATAATAGGTGAGGATGGGGGAAGTCTATCACAGGGTCAAAAGCAATTGTTAAGTATTACCCGCGTTATGCTTTGTTTGCCACCGATGTTGATACTCGACGAGGCAACTTCCTCCATTGATACTCGTACAGAGATCAGAATTCAGGAGGCTTTTGCGAGACTTATGCAAGGTCGTACAAGTTTTATTGTTGCTCACCGTCTGTCCACCATAAGGGAAGCGGATATAATTCTTGTTATGAAGGACGGTGATATTATCGAGCAGGGCACTCATGAAGAGTTGCTTTTGCAGAAAGGCTTTTATGCCAATTTGTATAATAGTCAATTTGCAGTATAAATATTATTAGGATAGCCATGATTGTTAAATGTTACCATAAAACAATAATTTTTATTATTGAACCGGATATACAACCTTATGAAAAAGCAGCAAAATAGCTAGAAGAAATTGCAAGAGCCTATAGTAAAGTCCTCATTAGTTACATATGTGAACGCGTTAACCTATAGTGACCTAATATAAACAATTTGCAAATAGCACATAGGTTATTTGCACAAAACTTAGATATTTATACGCCCTATATTTTATTGATTATTTCAATACTCTTAATGGTATTGCTTTTGGCATCATCTACTTGGCTATCCTTTGGCATTTTGTCACCATATTTTACTCTGTCATATAATGATGTAATTTCCCTTAAGGGTGCATCTAATTGATTAATTTCTTTAGCTTTTTTATAAATCTCTTCTGTAGTATATGACTTTTTTATATCTACTCCTTTTGCACTCATACATTTTAAAATAAAACCATATAGATACTTGACTTTTTCCTTGGGATTTTCAATTTTTTCCATCTGTTTTAATGCCCTGCTTATTTTTGGAATTTCCTTTGGCTTTGCACTCTTTTTTGAAATGGCAGAAGGTATCACCCTTTCAATTCTATCTGTATAGTAATGAGTTTTTTCCTCTTTGTGCTCAGTTTTTTCAAAAAAGTTAATAATTTTTTCAAGAAGGCGTTTATAAGTATTTTTTAAGAAAGGAATCAATACATTGATAATTAATACAGTGGCTATTTTATAAACAGTAAAAGCAATTAATAAAATTGCTATTATGTTACATACCATATTAACGATTGGATTCCCACCATTACCTCCATCAATAGGATAACCCATATCTGGCGAACTAGGTAAGTCCGTTTCCTCTACAATAAGAAACTCTCGAAGTTTTTCCATTATGGTACCAAAAAAACTCCACAATATTCTAAGGATAAATCCCAACAAGCCTAGTAATCCCTGTAGACCAGCTATCAATACATCTCTAAAATAAAAAAATCCTACTATTAGTAAAAAAAACACAATTATTTTTTTTATATTATAACTTCTCATTTTTTCAGGTATTCCAGAAGCTTTATCAAACCTTTTAGAAAAAATACTGTCTAGGTTGCTTTGGTTTCTTATTACAAGAAGAGAAAAGGCATATATAAATGTGAAAATATAAAATTGATTTTTAAGATATTTAAGCTCTTCAAAATATGTAGAAAAAGCCAAAGCCAAAAGAAGCATCACTATACCAACATATAATTTAGCACCACTTATTAAGTAATTATATTCTTTAAAATACACTCTAATTGTAAAAAGGCAAAGGATTGCTGTAATAAATGCTCCAAATATTGTTGATAAAATTCCAAAGGAGAAAAAATATATTATAGAAGCTATTATAGGAATTATCAAATACCCATATGCTAGTACAATATCTTTTCTAGTTTGATTTTTGTGCATAATAAGGCTTACTGCTATAAATGTACTAAGACTGACGACTAAATAAAAAAAACCATCTAAAAGTTCTTTACTTTCTTTAAATAAAGAAATTCTCACAACGCTTGTTAGTGGATAGACACATAGAAATATCGCTATTATTGACATAATTTTTAGTAGGGTTTCTCTTTTTTTATCAGTCATAATTATTTTCCTTTCTTAAAGGAATATAAACATCTAAATCTCCGGGTAAATTTTCTTTTTCAATGTTGTTTAATAGCATAATAGAAACATTGTTTTTTCCTGCCTTTATTTTTCTGATAGTATGGCATATTTCTTTTGTCAAATAAGAAGTCAATATTATAACCTCTGTGTTTGAATAGTTTTGATAAATGTCATTAATAAAAAATTCAAAATCCTGAGCCTTTTTTAATCTAAGCCTTGCAAGAATGTTTAAAAGCTCATTTAAATGTTCCTTGCCTAAGGATTCTTTAGTAAGTATTACTTTTTCATCTTCATTAACAACACTTCCATTTGTAGAAAAGCTTAAAGGCAGACCTTGCATTAATGCTTTATTAAATATAGTTGCAGCAACCTTTATTCCAAATTCTGAAAATTCTTTATTGATAACAGTTTCCGGTTCATTGTCTTGAGACTGAATGTTTAAAATAACAGCAGTTCTTAAATTGGTGGTAAAGTCATTCTTTTTTACCATAAGTTTGCCTCGGTTTGCTGTTGCCTTCCAATGAATTCGATTTAAAGCATCACCGGGCATATATTCTCTCAGTCCTGAAAACATAAAGGGGTCATCATTTATCCATCTTCTTACAATGGTGTCTCCTATAAAACGGCTTGCTGGTCTAAAGCACTCTTCAAGGGCTATTGTTGCTGGATAAACAAGTAAATCAGTTCTAACATCTATAACCGAAGATGAATCTGAAAAGGAGCCTAAAAAATCTCCTCCAACAAGTGTTATTTTATCAATTTCAAAATATCCTCTTTTAATACATTTTACATTCCATCGCCTTGTGATTTTCTGATAACCTTTTAAAAAAAAGTTACTTGTTACAAATCGATTTTCCTGTGCTAAAACAGCATCCTTCCCAGCAAAATCAAGCCATTTTGAAGTGTATATTTCGGCTTTTATCCAGGAAATGGGCAGAGGCTTTTTGTTATATATTATTTCTTCAAGAAAAATATTATCTCCTTCAGTAGCTTTATCTACATTAAAATGACATGAATACTCAAGATTATGAAATAAGAAGAAATTTAAGATAAAACCCTGAATATAAATTGCAGCTAGAAATATTATAACTACAGCAAGAATCTCCATAAAATTCTCCTTTTAAAAATCTTCCAAAGGTACCTTTATCCTATCTAAAATTTGTAGTATGGCAGCTTCTGAAGCTTTTGTTTCCTCTGACATTGCATAGCCTTTAACTAACAGTCGATGTGCTAATACAGGTACTGCCATATGTTTTACATCATCAGGAGATACAAAGTCACGTTCTTTGAGGGCTGCATAAGCCTGTGATGCTTTCATAAGTGCAATACAACCTCTAGGGCTTACACCTAAAATTACATTTTCAGACTTCCTTGTTTCTTCAACAATTTCCACAATATAATCTTTCACTATTGCACCTATTTTTACTTTGCTTAATGCGTTTTGAGCTTCTATTATTTCTTGCTTATTAGTTACACAATCTATAGTTTCAAAAGGGCTTCTATCTTCAAATCTATCTAACATTTTTCTGCTCTCTTCAATTAAAGGATAGCCTATTTTAATTTTAATGAGAAAACGGTCAAGTTGTGCTTCTGGTAGTGGAAAAGTTCCCTGTATTTCAACAGGATTTTGAGTTGCAATAACTAAAAATGGTCTGGAAAGACTTTTGGTTTCCCCATCAACTGTAACCTGTTTCTCTTCCATACACTCTAATAAGCTTGACTGAGTCCTAGGAGTTGCTCTGTTAATTTCATCTGCCAACAAAATATTTGTAAATACAGGCCCTGACCTAAACTCAAATTCACAATTTTTTTGGTTGTAATAATTTATTCCGGTAATATCAGATGGTAAAAGATCAGGAGTAAACTGAATCCTATTAAACTCGCAGTCTATAGATTTGGCAAGGCATTTTGCCAGCATTGTTTTTCCTACACCGGGGACATCTTCAAGTAAAACATGGCCTGAGGACAAAAGCGAGACTAGTACAAGGTCGATAACATCTTCTTTTCCAACTATTACTTTTGAAATGTTTGCTTTTACCTTTTCGCATAGTTGTTTTATATCTGAAATCTCCATCTAAAGACCTCCTTAAATAGTATAGAGCACATCTAGAAAAATCTGGTTATAAATTTACTTCAAGGTTTGGATAATATTTTTATCTATAATTGAAATTATATCATATGTTAAGTTGTGTAAACAATGGTAGCATATTTAATTGAGCTTACATTTTGCTCTAGAAGCGTTAAAAAGGTATAATAAATATACTTAATGACGATGATTGTGCGATGAAATGGGAAGAAACAAGGAAAATTTATCCTAACAGGTGTGTATTACTTCAAGTTCTTGAGAATCATGTTGAGGGAGAGATTATAGCAATTGAGCGTATCATAGAAACAGAACCTTGATTTTGATATAATTGAGTATGAACGGAACATTATAATTGCAATAGGATAAATAAAATTGGATTAGGAGAAATACAAATGAAAAAGTTTAAAAAGATTTATATAGAAATAACAAATGTATGTAATCTAGCATGTAGTTTTTGTCCTAAGACAATGCGAGCCCCTGAGTTTATGAAAATAGATACCTTTAGCAATGTTCTAGAGCAAATAAAACCGTATACCGATTATATATTTTTTCATGTAAAGGGTGAACCGCTCCTTCATCCCGATTTGGACAAGTTTTTGGATTTGAGTTTTGATAAAGGCTTTAAAGTAAATATAACTTCAAATGGAACACTTATAAATAGAGTGAAAGATAAAATTCTTTTAAAACCTGCATTAAGGCAGGTTAACTTTTCTTTGCACAGCTTTGGCGGCAACGATGGAGGTAATAATGAGTTTGACTACATCAATAATATACTATTGTTTACAAGAGAGGCAAGGGAGAAGTCTGAGGTTATTATATCTCTTAGGCTATGGAATTTAGAACGGGATAATGCAGTTAACATAGAGACAAAAAGAAACCGTGATGTTTTGGAGATTATAGAAAAAGAATTTAACCTAAACTATAAAATACAGGAGCAGGTTACCCCACAAAGGGGTATAAAAATTGCCGAAAAGGTTTACTTAAACCAAGATTATGAATTTACCTGGCCAGATTTAAAAGAGGAAGAAGATAATGGTGTCGGCTTTTGTTATGGGCTTAGGGATCAGGTTGCCATATTGGTTGATGGCACTGTTGTGCCTTGCTGTCTTGATGGTGAGGGTATAATTAACCTTGGGAATATAAAAACTGTGGACTTTTCAAAGATAATTGAAAGTGATAGAGCAAAAAACATTTTCGATGGATTTTCAAGAAGGATTGCAGTTGAAGAGTTATGCAGAAAGTGTGGATATAGAAAGAAGTTTGGTACCGACAGGCTATAATACTTAATATTGACTATGCTTCAACAAATCTGAAATTTATTTTTTTAGATAAATGAATTACTGTGAAAATAGTGGAAATAATTCACATTAAGGATGTTTAAAAACATTAGTGATCTTAAAGACTTTAATATGAAAACTAAAAAGATAAATGGAGGGTTATTGTGGCTAGGAATAAGAACAAACTAAGAATTATTCCCCTTGGTGGATTAGGGGAGATAGGTAAGAATATCACTGTATTTGAATATGGTGATGACATTTTTATAGTAGACTGCGGTACGGCATTTCCTGATGACGAAATGTTAGGGATAGATCTTGTATTGCCTGATACCACTTACCTTACAAAAAACAGGGATAGGGTAAGGGGAATTATCATTACTCACGGACATGAAGATCATATCGGTGGATTGCCCTATATACTTAAAGAGATTAATGTTCCTGTTTTTGGGAGCAGGCTTGCATTAGGACTGTTGGAGTATAAGCTGGAAGAGCACGGAATTCTTTCAAAATGCAAGCTTCAGACAGTAAAGCCGGGACAAACCATTGAATTGGGCGTTTTTAAAGTAGAGTTTATAAAGACAACACACAGTATAGTTGATGCTATGGCCTTGGCAATCTATACTCCCGTCGGAACAATTGTACATACATCGGATTTTAAGGTGGACTATACGCCTATTTCTGGTGAACCCATTGATCTTCCTCGTTTTGCAGAGATTGGGCGAGAAGGAGTTTTGCTGCTGATGTGTGACAGCACAAATGTTGAACGTCCGGGTTATACAATGTCGGAAAGGACTGTTGGGGAGACTTTTCATGACTTGTTCCGGAATGCAAACAGCAGAATTCTTGTTGCAACTTTTGCTTCTAATGTCCATAGAATTCAACAAATAGTGGATGCGGCAGTTAAATATGACCGAAAGATTGCACTATGCGGTAGAAGTATGGTAAATGTCTGCAACAAGGCGAGGGAACTGGGATATTTGAATATACCTGAGGATACCCTTGTAGATATAGAGTATGCAAAGAAATATGTCGGTGAAAAGATTGTAATTATTTCTACAGGAAGTCAGGGAGAACCTATGTCTGCACTGTCGAGGATTGCAGCCGGAGATCACAGGCAGGTTGAAATCGTTCCTGGTGATATGGTTATAATTTCCGCAACACCTATTCCCGGAAATGAAAAATCTGTATCCTGTGTTGTAAATGAACTGTTTAAAAAGGGTGCAGAGGTTATATATGAATCTCTTGCAGATGTTCATGTTTCAGGACATGCTTGCCAGGAAGAACTTAAACTGATACATAGATTGGTAAATCCACAGTATTTTATGCCAGTTCATGGAGAATATCGCCACCTGAAAAAGCACGCGGATCTAGCACATAGCCTTGGGATGGATGAGGATAGAACATTGATAATGGAAATTGGACAAGTACTTGAGATAGACAATTTTGGAGCTCAGTTTAATGGAAGGGTTACTTCCGGAAAAGTGCTTGTTGACGGGCTTGGCATTGGGGATGTAGGTAAGATAGTATTAAGAGATAGAAAACTTCTTGCTGAAGATGGTATGATAATTGCAGTTGTAACGCTTCAAAGGGAAACAAGTACTGTTATTAACGGACCGGACATTTTAACAAGAGGCTTTGTATATGAAAAGGAATCGGAAGAATTTATAGATGACGTTAAGCAGGTGTGCATGGCAGCAATAGAAAAAAGCAGTAACAGAAATTTGGCTTCTAAAAAGAATAAAATCAAAGAAACTATAAGAGATTATGTATATCAAAAAACTAAACGTACACCTATGATAATTCCTATAATTGTTGAAATTTAATAGATTAAGGCTATATCTAAATAGCTATTAGCGTAAGCTTCTGTAAATCAAATACTTTGAAAATGGCTTTAAGCAAGCATTGACTGAAAATATCAATGCTTGCTTTATATAATTATACCTCTTTATTTATTGAAATGTTATAATGTTAAGGATAAACCTGTAAAGGGCAAATTACGAAAGGTGAAAAGGGTCGAGATATAACCGGAGGGCAAAATGGATAAAAACAGTGTAATAGTTATAACAGGTGCAAATTCAGGTATGGGTAAGGCAACTTCTGTTGAGCTTGCAAAAACAGGTGCAACTGTAGTAATGCTTTGCCGAAATAAGCTCAAGGGAGAAGAGGCTGTAAAGCAAGTAAGGGATTTAACTGGCAATTCAAAAGTTGAATTGATGATTTGTGACCTTAGTTCACTAAAAAGTATTGAAAACTTCTGCACTGAATTTAAGAATAGGTTTCAAAGACTTGATATATTGGTGAATAATGCAGGTGTAATTCTTCCTGGAAGGCATGAGACTTTTGATGGCTACGAGCTACAATTTGGAGTGAATCATTTAGGACATTTTCTTTTGACCAATAGACTCCTTGATACAATAATAGCAAGTGCACCGGCAAGAATTGTAAATGTATCCTCCGGTGCTCATAAAATCGGGAACATTCATTTCAAAGATGTAAATCTAAACAAAAATTACACCGTATGGCGTGCGTATGCACAATCAAAGTTGGCAAATATTTTGTTTACCTATGAACTTGCAGATAGATTAAGACCCAGAGGAGTCACAGCAAACTGTCTACATCCCGGGGCAGTAGCAACGGCTATGGGGATTAACAGGGATACAGGTTTTGGGACATTTATTACCCGAATGTTAAAACCTTTTTTTCAAACTCCCGAAAAAGGTGCTCAAACGGCTGTTTATCTTGCAACATCTCCTGATGTAGAAGGTGTTACCGGTAAATACTATTATCAAAAAAAGCCTCTTCCCTCGTCGAAGAGATCCTATGACAAGGAAATGGCAAAAAGCCTTTGGGAATTAAGTGAAAAGATGACCGGGATAAAGAGTCTATTATAATAATATTTTGAAATATAACTGCAATGGGAAAATAACGTTCTGCTAATTTTCTAGCTATTAGAAGCTGATTATTGTATAATATCGGTACATGAGTTTGATACTTTATGAGCTGGTTTTTTGCTTTTTTTAACGAATTGAAAGACTTAGAAATAAAGGGCTCAATGCCGTGAAGATTTTTTAATAAGGGGATTTATGAATGAATGTTTTGTCAGCTGAAAAGATTTCTAAAAGCTACAGTGAAAAGGTATTATTCAATGATATATCTTTTAGTATAAATGATGGGGAAAAGCTTGGTGTGATAGGGGTTAACGGTACAGGTAAATCCACCTTGCTCAAGGTGATTGCAGGGCTTGAAACTGCAGATACAGGCAGGATTATATATAGAAACGGTATAAAAATAGAATATTTAGATCAAAATCCAAATTTTGAGGATGGGACAACTGTACTCGAACAGGTCTTTAAGGGGAATTCACCTGTAATGAAGCTACTTCGGGAATATGAATCCATACTTCATAAAATGAGTATAAATCCTGAAGACAATTGGCTTGAAAAGGAATTAATTAATTTATCACAAAGAATGGACAGCATGGAGGCTTGGACAATTGAAGCAGAGGCTAAAAGTATCCTTACAAGGCTTGGAATAGTTGACTTTAACGCTGATGTAGGTAAACTATCCGGGGGTCAGCGAAAGAGGGTGGCAATGGCAAGTACTTTGATAACACCCGCAGATTTGCTGATTTTAGATGAGCCTACCAACCATATTGACAATGAAACGGTGGCTTGGCTGGAAAAATACCTTGAAAAGCGAAAAGGTGCACTTTTAATGGTTACACATGACAGATACTTTTTAGACAGGGTAGCAAACAGGATCATAGAAATTGACAATGGAAAACTCTATAGCTACTTGGCAAATTACACGAAATATTTGGAGATGAAGGCTGAGAGAGAGGAAATTGAGGAGGCCTCTGAAAGAAAACGCCAAGGACTAATCCGAAATGAATTAAAGTGGATTCGAAGAGGGGCACAAGCTCGTTCTACCAAACAGAAAGCACGAATTGAGCGATTTGAAAAGCTTATTGAACAACAGGGACCTCAAGATAAGGAAAATATCGAAATCCAGGTTGGTTTTTCCCGTCTTGGTAGAAAGATTATTGAGCTTGACAATATAAGTAAAAGCGTTCCCGGCAAGTCCTTAATAAAGGATTTCAGTTATACCCTTCTAAGAGATGACAGAGTTGGAATCATCGGTCCTAACGGAAGTGGAAAATCCACTCTTATGAAAATTGCGGCTGGAAAGCTTGAACCCGATTCAGGGAAGGTTGAAATTGGTGAAACGGTTAAAATAGGCTTCTTTTCTCAAGAAAATGAGGATATGAATGAGAATTTGAGGGTTATTGAATACATTAAAGAACAAGCTGAGTTTTTGACTACTACGGAGGGTACGATAAGTGCTTCTCAGATGCTAGAAAGGTTTTTGTTCCCGCCGAGTATGCAGTGGACACCAATTTCAAAGCTGTCGGGAGGAGAAAAAAGAAGGCTATATCTACTATATATTTTAATGGGGGCACCTAATATTCTAATGCTAGATGAGCCTACAAACGACTTGGATATTCATACATTGACCATTTTGGAAAGTTATCTCGATGAATTCCCTGGAGCGGTAATTGTTGTATCCCATGACCGTTATTTTTTAGACAGGGTAGTTGACGGAATATTTGCTTTTGAAGGAAATGGTGTAATCACGAAGTACATCGGAAATTATAGTGATTATAGTCAATACATAGAGGAAAATGAAATTACGACACAAGCCCAACGTATAAAACCTTCGAAGGATAAAGCGGATGAAAAAGCAGAAAATAAAAGAGAAAAAGCTTTAAAATTTACTTATAGAGAACAAAAGGAATTTGAAGAAATTGATGGTGTGATTGAAAAGTTAGAACAGGATTTAAAACAGATAGATAATAAGATGAGTGAATCATCAAGCGATTTTGAACTGCTTCAAAAACTTGTAGAAGAAAAAGAGGAGCTTGAGAAAAGTCTGGAAAATGCTATAGAGCGGTGGACTTATCTTAACGAGCTAGCACAAGAGATTGAAAAAAGTAAAAGGGAGAACAAACATGGCTGAATCATTTGAAAATATGGGGTTGAATCCGACCCTTGTAATTGCACTGAAAAAGGAAAATATTACTGTTCCTACGGATATACAGCAAAGGGTTATTCCTGAAGCTATAAAAAACAAAGATATTATTGCACAATCGGGAACAGGGACAGGCAAAACCCTTGCATACCTTCTGCCTATGTACCAAAAGTTAAAGGCAGAGCTTAAGGAAATGCAGGCAATAGTGCTATGCCCAACTCATGAGTTGGCAGTACAGATTATAAGACAAATTGAGCGTTTATCACAAAATTCAGATACTAAACTTAAGGGAGCAACCATCATAGGTAATGTAAATATAGACAGGCAAATAAAAAAGCTTAAGGAGAAGCCCCACATTATTGTAGGTACTCCCGGAAGAATACTAGAACTTATTAAAAAGCGAAAAATATCTGCTCACACCATAAAGACAATCGTTATTGATGAGGCAGATCGCTTGATGGATGAAAATAATGCAGAAAATGTAAAGGCTGTTATAAAGTCCACACTCAAAGAACGTCAGATTATAGCCTGTTCTGCAACCATTCCAAAGTCAGTGGAAACAGGTATTATGTCACAAATGGAAGAAGCTCAGGTGATTCGTGTAGAGGAAAAGCTTTCGGTACCGGATACTATTTCTCATATATGCTTTTTAGTAGAAAAGAGGGACAAGATTGAAGTTTTGAGGAAATTAGTAAGAATTTTAGAGCCTCACAAGGCCATTGTATTTGTAAACAATCAGGGCAATGAAATTGAAATCTTTACGGATAAACTGAAGTATCACGGGCTAAAGGCAGAGGGTATTCATGGCACTAGCAGGAAGCTTGAAAGAAAAAAGGCAATGGAGGATTTTAAGGCAGGAAAGATCCAGCTTTTGATTGCTTCTGATATTGCTGCAAGGGGGCTCCATATAGAGGGCGTTACTCATATATTTAATATTGATATTCCTGAGGATGTAAAGGCTTATGTACATAGAGCCGGTAGAAGCGGGCGAAATGGCAACATAGGTATGACAGTATCCATTGCCACAGAAAGAGAGTTGCAATTTATTAAAAAATATGAGAAAGAGTTGGACATACAAATTGAACAAAAGAGTATGTATAAGGGTTCTATAGTTGAGGTTAAAAAGGTAAAAGCTCCAAAAACTAAGATGCCCAAATAATAGATAAGCAAAAAAAGAGAGTGTATTAATATGAAAATTTTTTTAGCACCTTTGCAGGGCATGACAATGGCCGCATATAGAAATGCCTTTGCTAGACACTTTGGAGGAATAGATGAATATTACTCTCCTTTTATATCAACCTCTGCAGGTGAAAAAGTGAATAGATTGCTGTTAAAAGACATACTTCCAGAGAACAATGAGTCATCGGTTAAGCTTGTCCCCCAAATTCTCGGTAATGACGGAATTCAGTTCAAAGCTTTTGCCGAAGATATTTCGAAACTTGGGTATAGTAGAATAAATTGGAATATTGGATGTCCTTTTCCTATGGTTACAGGTAAGAAAAAGGGGGCTGGAATTTTATCTTATCCCGAAATGATAAAAAAGGTTCTTGATACAGTTTGTTCTGGCTGTTCTTATACAATAACCGTTAAAATGAGACTTGGTATGGAAAATCCAGAAGAGGGAATGAGGGTGATGGAAGTACTGAATGAATATCCCTTAGGTGGAGTGATAATCCATGCTAGGACGGGACAGCAGATGTATAAGGGAAATGTAGATCTTGATGCCTTTTATGAACTAGCAACCTTATGTAACCATGAAATCACTTATAATGGAGATATATTTACTTATAATGATTTTTTGCACATTATTGAGAGGTTCCCTTCTGTGAAAAACTTTATGCTAGGAAGAGGGGCATTGAGAAATCCTTTTCTTCCTTCAGTTATTAAAGGAAATACAATAGAACTAAAAAATAAAACTGGAATAGTAAAAGCGTTTCATGATGAAATATTTAATTATTACAGGAATAGACTTTCAGGAGATAAGCATTTATGTGATAAAATGAAGGAGTTTTGGGATTATATGCACACTCATTTTGAACAAAATGGTAAATTCATAAAGAAAATAAGAAAGTGTAATCGTGTATCTGAGTACGTGAAGTTGGTGGATGAGATATTTAATTCTGCTTGGATTGATATGTAAAGGGCTAATAAATAGCAAAAAATAGCTTACAAGGAATTACTATGAATAGTATAGATTATTTCAAAAAATACATTATTTATGTCACAAAGCCTTAGTTTAATTTAGAGTTTTTTTGTGAATAAGTGAAATGATAAATTGACATAATAAATTATATTATAATCATTATATATGATTTATACTATTCGTAATTTAAGGAGGAATATCAACAAATGGTTGGAAAAGTAAAATGGTTTAACCCGGAAAAGGGGTTTGGTTTTATCGAAAGAGAAGGTGGAGATGACGTTTTTGTTCATTTTACAGCGATACAAGCAGAAGGTTATAAATCTCTTGTAGAGGGTCAAATGGTTGAGTTTGACTTAGAAAAAGGACAGAGAGGACCACAAGCAACAAATGTTCGAGTATCATAAAAAGCTTTTGTTTTTTAGAGAGTAAAATGTGCAAATAAAAACATGAAAGCACATGGTAAAATTTCACAAATCTACTTGCTTAATATTAGATATTGTGATAAAATTATATGTATAGTCACTATATATTAATGGGATTATTTTTCTAAACCTTACTCTCTTTAGTTTTTTTGGAGTTGGAAGTTAAGAATTATATGATCCAAATAAATTAAGGAGGTATATAGATATGGCAGATAAGGTTATAACTTGCAAAGATTGCAACGCAGAATTTATTTTTAATGAAAGTGAACAGGCTTTCTACAAAGAGAAGGGTTTCGATAATGAACCGCAAAGATGTCCTGATTGTAGAAGGGCTAGGAAACAACAAAGGAACAACAGAAACGGCGGCGGAAGAGGCGGCTTCGGTGGCGGTAATAGATGGTAAGAATTTAGGAGAGCAAATGCTCTCCTTTAATTATGCTTCTTTCGAACGAAGTGAAAGAGGCAAAAACGAAGGGCCTCGATGCACCTTCGTTTTTATTATGCTTTTTAACACCCTTTCTAAAAGCAAATAAGTAAATATATAGATTTTGCCGAAAGCTTTGCAAGGGTTATTTCAAATATAATAAAAATGGTCCTTTTTAATATTGCATTTTTGTTATATAATATAGACATAAATATAGAAAAGAGAAAATATCTCAACAGTAGCATTAAATTGTTGTATGTTGTTTTAGGGGAGAAGTTGTATGTTAAAAGTAAAGAAAGTTTATGTCAACACAAATGAGAAAATGTGCCAATACAAGTTAAATCAGGAAGCGTATAACTTGATTAGCGAAGTGGACAAACAGTACAAAAGGATTGCAGTTGTATGCATTGGTACAGATCGTTCTACTGGTGACAGCTTTGGCCCGTTAGTAGGGTTTATGTTATCAAAATACAGGATATATGATTTTGATGTATACGGTACAATTCTAGATCCTGTTCATGCTATGAACCTTACAGACACAATAGAAAAAATTGACACTGAAAATACACTGGTTATCGCTGTTGATGCCTCGATTGGACGAATTGATCATATCGCTCATATTGGGTTGAGTAAAGGATCAATCAAGCCTGGAAGTGGAGTGGGTAAGGATTTACCTGCGGTAGGGGATGTTTCATTTTCTGGAGTTGTGACAATGGCAGGAATCATGCCCCAAATTATGCTTCAAAATACAAGTCTTGGGTTGGTTTACAAAATGGCTGAAATCACAGCTAATTCAATTAGGCATGTACTCTATAAGCAACAATTAGAACCATACAAGAATAAAAAAGTCAGTGCTTTTGTAGCCATATAAATAACTATATATTAAGACAAAAAAGGAGTAACCAAACTCCTTTTTTTATGCAAACCCAATATGAAATATTATATATCTCTCGTGCCCAAAATGCACGTTTGGCGGAGAGAACAAGCATTTTTTTGTGCAATGAGGAACTTTATCTTATGCCCCTGCTCCGCATACATTTTCTCATGCTCAGTCATTATATTCTCAGAAAAATTACTACCATGAAGATCTTCTGTTAAAAAACTGATCTTAAAATCGCATTTTTCAAAATATCTAACCGAAGCATTAAATAAAATATCGTCATCAGTCTTAAACCAGATCTGACCGAGGGGAGCTAAAAATACTTTATACTGCTTTAGCTGATTAGGATGGGTAAGCCTTCTAGTGCCATGAGTGTTTTTATGCCATGGATTACAAAAATTTATAAATATTCTATTGACAACATCCTTTTCATTAAGTATTTTGTGTATTAGCATTATTTCATGAGCCATAAGACGAATATTGTTTGTGTTTAGATTATTAGCAGCATATTCTTTTTCGATTTTTTGTTTTGCGAGAATTAAGACTTCGTCTTTTATATCTATGGCAATAAAGTTTTTATCAGGATTAGAAGAGGCAAGTTTAGATGTGAAGCCTCCTTTGCCGCATCCTAATTCCACCCAAATTTCATTAGTATTACCGAATATGTTTTGCCATTTGCCGATATAATCCGTCGGATTTGTAACAAAAAATTCGCAAGCTTCAAGTTCAGGTCTTGCCCATGGTTTCTTTCTTAAACGCATTTTATACCTCGCTTTATTATTAATGAATGATAGTATTTATTAACATAACTCATAGTAAGCTATAATTAATTTATTTTAAAATGATTTAGTTGAAAATGCAACCCGCATGTTTATAGAAAATTGTAAGAATCCCTTCTAAATAGTTTATTCTGCCTATTTTATAGTTTTCAAATAGCACGCTGCTTTTTTAGTATGAAAAATATAAAGCACTATCTTATGAATTCCGTTTTTTATATTAAGAAATCTAATTTATTTACCGAAAGATAATACGATAAAGGATATTGTCGTGTAAAGAGAATATGGGGAATAGTGGAAATAAAGCTAATGACAAATTAAAGGTGTAATTATATTATGGAAAGCGAGGGATTTAAATGATGTGGAAAAGTAAATATAAAATTGGAGTTGATCTAATAGACCAACAGCATGAAGAGCTTTTCAGACGTGTATCGAATTTTACTCAGACTATTCGAAATGAAGAGAATTGGGAAGCTAAACTGGATAAAGTAAAGGAAACAATGGTTTTTATGAAAGACTATGTAATTACACATTTTGATGAAGAAGAAGCCTATCAAGCGAAAATTGATTACCCTGATATTGAAAAACATAAAGAGGCTCATGCCCAATTTAAAGAAGCTGTTAATGAGTATGTTAAGATTTTTGAAGAAGAGGGTTTTAATGAGCATAAAATACAAGAATTTGGCGGGAAGCTTATGACTTGGCTGATTATGCATGTGGGCAACATGGATCAGAAGATAGGCGAATATATGAAAAGTAAGGGAGGTCAAGTCTAATGAAATCAGAATATGTAAACTCTATTTATAAAGCAGCCAAACACGTATTTCAATTATTGGTTGATATAGAGCCTCAAAGAGGCGATTTGAAAGTTGTGGAGGACTTTGCAAGCAATAAGGATGCCAATGTTGAACTTGGTGTAAAAGGAGATTTAAAGGGTAAAATTCTCTTTAGTTTCCCCAAAAATATGACCTTAGAAATGGTTAAAATTATGTCGGGCATGGAAATGGATAAAATTGACAACTTTGCATCTTCTGCATTGGGGGAAATAGCTAATATTATCGGAGGGAACGCGTTATCACTTTTGGCACAGTATAATTATTCGTGTGATATTGAACCACCCCAGATTTTTGTAGGTGATTACAAGTCTATTTCTGTGGGAAATGAAAAAGCTTTGCTATTGCCTCTATTGACTCCTATCGGAGAATTTGACATAACCATTTTCTTAAAAGAGTAAAAGGATAAGATAGAAAATAAGGATCCCTGCAAATTTATAGCAGGGATTTTTGTTGTTACACCCAATTTCGAACGGAGTGAAAGAGGCAATAACGGAGGGACTCGATGCCCCGTAGTTTTTGTTTCCACATCTTCTTCAACTCTTCATTTTCACATTATTATGATGAAATACGGCTTTATATTTATCTATTGACTCATCAAACTTTTTATTTAATTTATCATAAATAGCTGAAAATGGCTGAAATGACATACAAAATAAACAATACAACTATATAAATTGCTATTAGTAGTTTGAGTTTCCCCAAATTTAGTAACAAAAAACTGAGGGATCTTTGAGCTTAAAGGCTTTGAAAATATCAAGTTGTTGTGATGGAGGTGGTTTTTCTAGGAGGTATCTAACACCTTCCTTAGTTTT
>JAAYPF010000106.1 GCA_012519925.1 Clostridiaceae bacterium | reverse complement strand
TACCAAGATCATAATAAACAGAAAGAGGTACCGCATATCCCAAGTTTTTTATTACCTTGTTTTCTTCTGACAATCTTTCGTCCATATCAATATTGAGCTGTAAATGCTTAGTATTATTTTCAGCTTCAGTCATTTTGCGAGCAACTTCTCTAAAATGGCTTATGGGGTCGGCAAATTCCTTTTCCAATTCATCTACGTATCCTAAAGATTTGATAATCTTTTTTCTAGGTTTCCCAGATATGGGGTCCCTGTAACTTTTTCTATATAAAGGTATGTTCTACCGTTTTTCCTTTTAGATATATTCAGGTTCATTTAATTTTTCTCCTAATGGTTTTTACTCCTATTATAGCATATTAAACCACGTTAAACTACACAAATATTCAAATTATCGCAAAAAAATTTTCTCTTGAGCCCTTATGCCTTAAGAGATTCCGGATTTATATTATTTTTGGGGTTGCAAAACTCCTGAATTTGCTAGGTAGTGCAATTAGTGGAAAAAGCATATTGACAATTAAAGTCACTATATATACTGATTGTAATATTTTGATTTTTAAAAGAAGGTTTTATTTATGAGGAAAAGTAAAAGTTTTCTGTTTTTGGTAGTAATACTTGTTACATTGGCATTATCGAAAGTGGTACTACTTGGAGTGGTGACGCGGATGTCCCTACAATGTGGTATGGTAACAGGGCAAATCCAAATAGGAACAATCTTACATACTATTTTAGAGATTTATCCAATGGTGATATTCAAGGTTTAAGAGAATCATTAGAAAGAGTAAATTAATTTCAGGAGGTATATTCTATGAGAAAATTTAAAAATGTTATTACAGTTTTTTGTATAGTATCTATAGTTTCGATATTTGCTTTTTGGGGTATAAGTAAACTACCTAAAACCAATGCATCAAATAGAAATATAATTATGTCGTTGTCGCAAGATGCTAGTTATACTGAGGATAATTTAGTAAGAGATTCAGTTTTAATAGTTAGGGCTACTGCTAAAAATATAAAAGAAAAAGTTTCCAAAGCTATTACAAGCAAAAACAGTGATGGAAAAGAAGTAACTGTTAAGTTACCTTATGTTGTTTATAATTTTGAGGTTAACGATTATATAAAAAAAGATGGTGATGCTTTCAAAAAAATTGAGGTGGTAGTGCCTGATGTTGTTTTTGATGAAACGCAAATTAATTTTACTGAAGGTAAGGAGTATATTCTATATCTATATAAAGCAAAAGCTTTCTCGAAAAATTCCTACGCTTTAACAACTTATTCATCTGACATATATGAAGCAGCAGATAATGATAACTTTAAAAATATAGCTAATTATGATGTAGTAAAATATGACGAATTGAAAAATAAGGTTAAAGAGAAAATAAAATAATACTAATATTTGATGTTGGTGTTTGTGTAATAATGAAAAAGTTACGGCTATAGGTGTGTGAATATTTTAAAGGAGTCTATAAAAATTTCTCTGTAAAAGAATTTATAAGTCTTCTATGATAGAATCATAGAAGGCTTTTTATTATTTCACCCCCGAAAAACCGCCAAAAATTTAAACTTTTTTTCCAAAAACGCTTGACTTTTTCAAAACGCCCCAAAAATCGAAGTAGATGGATCTTTTTTGACCATACTACTTAATTTTAGAGGTGTTGCAAATGTTAGGTTATTGGCGTTTACACAAAGAATATCAAAGCTATCTAGTGGAAAAAATCTTACCATTTTATGAGTCTGATAAGGATTATGTTTTGCAATACAAAGATGCATTATCCAAGCTCTATTTGCTTGATCTTGATCCTTTATTACCATTGCTCTTCCCATATTATTCACCTATAGGTGCTCCGGCAAAAAATCAACCTGAGCTTATTCGCTCCTTTATTCTCATGTCAGAATTAAAAATACATAGCATAACTGAATGGGTTGAGAAACTACAAGCAAATGAAATCCTATGCTTTATGATTGGTCTTTCACGTTCCGAAATCCACCAAGTAGGCTCATATTATGACCTTATCAACCGGGTGTGGTTGGCAAATCCAGACATCCAATATGAATTTGAGCATTCACTGCATAATTTCAAACGTAAACCCCGCAAGAAACTAGGCAAGAACCAAAAACAACCACCCCGGCATCCAGGTATTATACAAAAATTTGTTGATTTAGCCTTAGAAGGCAGGTCTTTCGATTCCCGTACCGAAATCCTTATGCAACAAATATTTGCCAAAGTTGGGGTAGAACCTTCTACCAAAGAAGGTCTTTATGGGGATGTTAAAAATTTAAACATTTCCGGTGACGGAACCTGTATAAATTCAGGTGCAAGTAGTTATGGCAACAAGCTCTGTGACTGTAGTGAAAACGGCAATTATAACTGTGACTGTAAACGTAAATTTTCTGACCCTTATGCACGATGGGGATGGGATAGCTATCATGAACAGTGGTTTTATGGCTATACCGAGTATATTCTTTCTGTCTACAATAAAGACCTTAAATCTGACCTTCCGCTATATCTTAGAATAGTTGAAGCTCAAAGATTTGATGGTGTTTCCGCTATTGTTGCACTTGCTGAAGCCAAAAAACTTTACTCAACATTTCATTTTGATAGTTTCTGCGGTGATGCTGCTCACGATAACTATGCTACCTACAAACTCCTTAATGAATGGGAAATGAAAGCTTTTATACCATTAAACAAAACAAACAAAGGTAATTCTACATATCCACCACATTTGGAAATTAATGATCATGGTACGCCTATTTGTATTTCAGGTCATGAAATGGTTAACTGGGGTCATGACCCAAATCGTTGTAGAATTAAATACCGGTGCCCATTAGCTTTGGGGAGAATTGACTCTTGCGAATTCAAAGATCAATGTTCTCCTTCTGATTATGGAAGATGTATTTATATCAAACCATCGTGGGATCTCCGCTTATTTACAATGGTTCCTCGTGGCTCCGACGAATGGAAAAATTTTATGAAAACCCGTACAACATCAGAACGAGTTAACAAACGTATTCTCAATGATTATGGCCTTGAGCTCTTCCACACTAGAGGTAAAAAGCGTACCTTTTGGTGGAGTGTAATTCATTCCCTGAATGTTTTGCTGGATTCAAGGCTCAAGCTATATGAGTTTAGCTTTATAGATTTACTTGAGGATAAAATACTTAAAGTAGCATAATATACTTCCCAAAGATTTAATCTTTTAAGCCTTATTTTTGTAAGCTTAGCTTTGCTATTCTCTTTTCAAGGTTCATATAATGCTTGTAATTAAAAATTCTCCTTTTTATTGCTGTTTTTATCCATGCATTAAATATGCTTCCAATTCGCTATTTCCATATAATTACTGGTAACTACTTTTCGAAATCACTCTTGAAAATTCTATAACTAAGGCATACTTTTTAGTTCATAGAAACCCTTAGAATATAGTATGCGGCATCATTAATAAATGTTAAGTTTTTAAACTTGAGTATTATTGGAAAACTATTGCTAATAATAAACAAGGACTAATAAATAAACTGACTTTTTATAAGATAAGAACACTAAAATATGCAGGATTTATCGAAGAATCTGTAGAAGATTGATTTAATATTATTGAGAGGAGCAAAATGCATGGAAAATATGGAGCAAATAAAAAATGCGGGAAACTCTGATAAGATAACTAGAGAGTATTTCGATTCGCTACTAGTTGAAATGAGGCATATAGATTCTATAATTCCTTCAACTAAGCTAGAGCTGTATGGTGAGAACTTTGATACTCCTATTATGATGGCTGCATTATCTCATTTAAACAATGTGCACGAAAATGGACTTGCGGAAATGGCTAAAGGGGCTTTGGCAGCAAATGCGGTAAACTGGGCAGGTATGGGAGATGAAGTGGAACTTGAAGGTATTGTAGCTACAGGGGCAAGAACAATTAAAATTATTAAACCTTATGCAGATAATGACTATATTTTTCATAGGATTGAGCATGCTCAAAAATGCGGAGTAATGGCAGTAGGCATGGATGTGGATCATTCTTTTTCTGAAAATGGGCAATATGATGATGTTTTCGGAATGAAAATGACCTCTAAGACCCTTAATGAAATTAAAGAGTTTATAAAGGCTACAAAATTGCCCTTTATAATAAAGGGTGTTTTGAGTGAACAGGATGCCTATAAGGCTTTAGAGGCTGGTGCACAGGGTATTGTCGTATCGCACCATCATGGAATTATGAAATATGCTGTTCCTCCTTTAATGATATTGCCAAAGATAGCAAAGGTAATAGACAAAAAAATCCCTATTTTTGTTGATTGCGGAATTATAAGCGGTATGGATGCCTTTAAGGCTTTGGCTTTAGGTGCTACTGCTGTATCGGTAGGCAGGGCAATTATGAAACCTCTTGGTGCAAACGGGGCAGAGGGTGTAAAGAATCAGATTGTGAAAATGACAGAAGAATTAGCCGGTGTTATGGCAAAAACCTGTTCGCCGGATATCCGGCACATTGACTCGTCAGTAATCTGGCATAAGAATAATAAGTAATAAGGGCTTAGTACAAAATCGGATAAAGGAGAAATAAACATGAGAATTGGTGGAGCTATAGAAAGACCGTATAATAATCCTGAACAGTGGTATCAACTGGTAAAAGAACTAGGCTATAGAACAGTATTGGCACCGGTAGATTATCAGGCAAGCAAAGAGGAAAAACAGGCATATATTCAATGTGCAAAACAGCATGATATTGTAATTGGTGAAGTTGGTGTATGGAGAAATGTTATTTCTATAGACGATAGAGAACGTAAAGATGCAATGGAATACTGCAAGAATCAGTTGGAACTGGCAGAGGAACTTAGTGCAAAATGCTGTGTGAACGTCACTGGCAGCAGAGGTGAAATATGGGATGGTTTTTACGCGGAGAACTACTCGAAAGATACTTATACTCTAATCGTGGATTCTATCCGCGAGGTAATAGACGCAGTAAAACCTACACGGACCTTTTATACCATCGAGACCATGCCATGGATGATACCCGATTCACCGGATGAATACCTGCAATTAATTCATGATGTTGATAGGGAAGCCTTTGGTGTACATCTGGATTTTGTCAATATGATTAACTGTCCTAAACGATATTTGTTCTGTGATGACTTTATTGAAGAATGCTTTAAGAAACTAGGACCTTATATTAAGAGTATCCATGGAAAAGATGTGATAATGGAAAACACTTATACTACCGTAATTCATGAAACAATGCCTGGAAAAGGTATCATAGATTATCAGAAAGTAGCAAAGCTATGTGAGGCTTTAGGTCCTGATACACTTCTTTTTGTAGAGCACTTGCCCGATTTTGAGAGCTATAAAAAAGCTGCCGCTTATGTGCGAGAACAGGCTGAATTGGCCGGTGTGAATACAAGATAATTTTTTGGGTCTGTTTAAACTTGTAAAATCAAAGTATAATTAGAAGACAAGCATATAGATAAGTATTCAAAAGGAATACTTTATATAAGAGAGAAAAGGTATAAGGGGGATTTGTTGATGAAAAAGGTATTGACATGTTTAATTGTTTTTGGAATGATTCTTAGTTTCTTTCCAAACAGCGGATTATCTGCTGAAGGTATTTCATCTATGTATGGCGATCTCAACGGCGATAACAGCGTGGACTCAATAGATTTCGCAATGATGAGAGCTTATCTTATGGGAATTAATTCGGATTTTCCAGTCTCCAATGGAAAGATTGTTGGGGATGTTAATGTGGATAACGAAATAAATTCGTTGGATTTTGCCTATATAAGAAGTTACCTTCTAGGGTTTATCAGCGAATTCCCGGCAGAGAGCAATCCTTTGCCAACTCCAACAGCACAAGTAGAAACTATATATCAGGCAGAGTATGCGACACTGTATAATTCAATTTTTGAGAATATTCATTCTGGATACACAGATATTGGCTATGTTAATTATAATAATGAATATGGAAGTTATGTTGAGTGGAACGTAAATATTGAAAAATATGGAACATACAAGCTTATATTCAGATATGCAAACGAGACAAGTAATAACCGTCAAATGTCAATAAGCGTTAATGGAAATGTAGTATGGAACAGTTTGGATTTTAATTCAACAGGTGCATGGACAACGTGGAATGAGAGCTATATAGTGGTAAACCTTAATCATGGGACTAATTTAATTAAAGCTACTGCTATCACATCAGATGGAGGACCGAATGTTGATTACTTAAAAGTGACATCAACGAATGATACAGTTACGACTCCTGCACCCACACCGGTACAAACATGGGAGCCAACACCTATCACAACACCGTATACTGGTGACGGAACTACAGTAACATCTTTTTATCAGCTAGAATCTGCTATATCAGCTGCTGAAAAATCCGGCGGTGGTAAGGTGTATGTCAAAGGTACAACAATTGCTTGTTCAAAGCAACTAGCACTGTCAGCAAGTAACGCCAATGTAGAGATTATTGGAGTAATGAACAGTGATGGTACATATCCTGTGCTTGATTTTTCCTCGTTCCGTAATAATTACATAGGAAAGTCTACTAGTGATTCACAAGTAGGAATTAGAATAACAGGTAGTAAATATACAATTAAAAATCTTATTATTGAAAAGGCTCCGGATAACGGAATTCAAATAAAGGGAAGCTCAGCAGGGAATAACAAGATTTCCAATTGTATTGTAAGATACAATAATGATGCAGGACTTCAAATTGCCGCTGGTGCATACAATAATACCATCGAATATGTATGCAGTTACCGTAATTGTGATGTGTATACTATAGGAGGTAATGCAGACGGTTTTGCACCAAAGCTTGCAGCAGGCAGAGGTAATACATTTTATGCCTGCTATGCCTGGGATAATTCCGATGACGGTTGGGATTCTTATGATAAGACGGATGGTCTTACTTATGATTTGTCCTATACCGAATGTGCAACATGGAATAACGGTAATGCTGAAGTATTTACAGGAAAGTATGATTTTAATAATGGAAAACCATTAGATGAGAATCTTTTGCTAGTACAGCTGATTTGTGAGAGGAACCCAAGTTTTGCATCAAATTACGCGAGGGGATATTTTTCACTACCCACAGACAATTTTGTTGTTACAAATGCTGGAACGATTAGCTTATCCTCTTGGACTGGAAGTTCTTATGGAGGTAATCCTAATGGATTCAAGATGGGATCAGCTAATAGCACAAACGCATGTACAAGAGTATTTAAGAACTGCTTGACCTTTAATCATGGTAAAAAGGGTTTTGATAATAATAATAGTGCAGTAACAGGATTCTTTACAAATTGTGTAGCTTTTGATAACGGGTATAACTATTATATCAGCCCTCTTACTATAAAAACTTTTTCTAATGCTATAAGTTTTTCAGGAGGTTCGGGTGATAGACTGCCCAGTGGGTTTAGTACTACATCAGCGTCATATTCTACACAGTCATCAATAAGAAATTCTGTAAAAACTACATCTGAATATATTATGAACGCATGCAAGAATAATAAGATTCCTGGAGCTGTTTACTTTAATATATACGGCGGCACAGTATATTCAGGTAACTCAAACTCGGGTAATTCAGGTTCTTCTACAGCTATTCCGGCAGGAGCAATTGTAGTGGATAAAAATGGAAGTGGTAATTATACAACTGTTCAGGCTGCTGTTAACAGTTTGGGTTCTAACAGCTCTTCGGCAAAGACAATATACATTAAAAACGGAACCTATAAAGAGGTTGTTACAATTCCAAGCGGAGTCTCTAATCTTACTATAATTGGTGAGTCTAAAGATGTTATTATTCACTATGATAATTACAACGGCAAAAGCAATGGGAACGGAGGTACATATGGAACCGGAGGAAGTGCTTCAGTATTTATCAAGGGAAGCGATATCAGTGTTTCAAATGTGACCTTTAAGAATTCCTTTGAAGAAAAGGGAAACAGTAATGAACAGGCCGTTGCCCTTAATGCAACCGGGAACAGAATTAAATTCTATAACTGCAATTTCCTTGGTAACCAGGATACATTGCTGTGTGACGGTGGTACGCAATACTTCTATAAATGCTTGATTTCAGGGGATGTGGACTTTATATTTGGACGAAGTCAGGCTGTGTTTGAAGGCTGCGAAATCCGTTCATTAAACAGAGGCAGTTCAAACAATAACGGATATATCACAGCAGCAAGGACTGAAGTGTCAGCAGCTTATGGCTTGGTATTCCTCAATTGTAACTTGACGTGTGAGTCGGGTACGGCATCGAACAGTGTTTGGCTAGGAAGACCTTGGTGTCCAAGCGGAACTAGTGTAAACAAACCTGCAGTAGCATATATCAATTGTACAATGGGTGCACATATCAAGGCTGAAGGATGGACATCTATGTCAGGCGTTGAACCTTCTCATGGACGTTTTTATGAATATAACAGTTCAGGAAGCGGAGCTGTTGTCAATAGTTTAAGACCCCAATTGAATTCATCCCAGGCTGCAAATTATACAAAGAGTAACGTATTAGGAGGCTGGAATCCTAGTTTTTAACATATAATTCATAGATGTTTGCTAATACAGATGATAAAGCACCATATCACTAAGTTTTGTGGTAGGGTGCTTTTTGTATTCGAATTTTATATAAAAATTGATGATGTGGATGAGTATTGGGTAAAAATAATAGATTTTTTATCTAATTATGAGTAAGACATTTTACTAAATTGCAAAATAATGTATAATAGTATTGAATAATAAAATGAATTCGTCAGAGAAGAGTTGTAGGTGGCTATGGAATACATTAGCGGAGTAGTTGAACGAATTACATATGCAAATGAGGAAAACGGGTTTTGTGTCATAAAGATAAAATCCAAGGGTTTTTCTGACCTTATAACCGTCGTGGGAAATCTTGCTGCTGTTAATGTTGGAGCTACACTAAGGCTAAAAGGTAATTGGAAATTTGACAGTAAATTTGGCAAGCAATTTAATGCAATTGATTACCGTGAGACCGTTCCGGCAACCCTTGCGGGGATTGAGAAGTATCTGGGCAGTGGGCTGATTAAAGGAATCGGACCGGTTTATGCACGGCGTATTGTCAAGCACTTTAAGGAAGATACGCTTCGGGTGATTGAGGAAGAAGCAGACTATCTGATAAATGTAGAGGGTATCGGGCAAAAGCGGGTGGATATGATTAAGAAGGCTTGGAAGGAGCAGAAGGAAATTAAGAACGTTATGCTCTTTCTTCAAAGCAATGGAGTATCTACTGCCTATGCTGTAAAAATATATAAAACTTATGGCAACGAGAGCATAAACATTGTTAAAAGCAATCCTTTCCGGCTTGCTGACGATATATGGGGGATTGGTTTTAAAACTGCTGATAAAATAGCACAGCAGCTTGGCTTTGAAAAAAACTCCTTTGAACGGTGTCGTTCAGGAATTATATATGTACTAAATGAACTTTCAAATGATGGACATTGTTACTCAATAAGGGAACAGCTTGTTTCTGAAGCAGTGAAAATGCTTGAAATAGATGAGGGTTTGATAGATTCTACTATTGACCGGATGCTTGAAGAAAAAGCTATTATATCCGATGAGAATAATGCAATCTATCTTCCAACTTTTTATTTCAGTGAGACAGGAGTAGTAAAGAGAATTTTGGAAATACTTTCCGTTAAGACCTCTGCAAATACAATTGATATAGATCAAATAATTCTTGAAATTCAACAAGAACATAATATATCCTACGATCAAATTCAATTAGAGGCTATAAAGGCAGCAACTATGTCAAAGTTTATGGTACTTACCGGAGGTCCTGGTACGGGGAAGACCACTACCACATTGGCAATTATAAAAGTATTTCAAAAGATGGGGCTAAAGGTTTTGTTGGCAGCACCTACCGGGAGAGCAGCCAAAAGAATGTCTGAAACTACCGGAATGGAAGCAAAGACCATTCATAGACTTTTAGAATTCAAACCGGCGGAGGGCTATCAAAAGAATGCGGAAAATCCATTGGAATGTGATGTTTTAATTATTGATGAGACTTCTATGGTGGATATTGTACTTATGTACAACCTTTTAAAAGCTGTAGCAAATGAAACAATTGTGACTTTGGTGGGTGATGTAGATCAGCTGCCCTCAGTGGGTGCAGGAAATGTACTAAAGGATATAATTGACTCAGAAATTGTAAAGGTTATAAGACTAACAAGAATTTTTCGCCAGGCATTAGGAAGTACCATTATCACAAATGCCCATAAAATTAACAAAGGAGAAATGCCGATGTTAAAAGGTGGTCGCAACAGTGACTTTTTTTACATAGAGGAAGAAGAACCGGCTAAAATTGCTGAGACAATAAAAAGCCTTTGTTCTAAACGGCTGCCTGATTATTATAAAATTGATGCCGTAAATGACATACAGGTTTTGTGTCCTATGCAAAGGGGAGAGGTGGGAGCACAAAATCTTAACAGCATATTGCAGGAAGCCTTGAATCCTAGCGATGTTACCATAAAATATGGCGGTACAGTATATCGTTTGAAGGATAAAGTAATGCAGGTTAAAAACAATTATGATAAGAATGTATTTAATGGTGATATAGGTACAATAAGTACAATTGATATGGAGGATAAGACCCTTACTATTTGTTTTGACGGAACTGATGTGGAATATGATGTTACCGAATTAGATGAGGTGGTTTTGGCTTATGCCACTACTGTTCACAAAAGCCAGGGCAGTGAATACAAAATAGTTGTAGCACCCTTTACAATGCAGCATTATATGATGCTGCAAAGAAATTTGTTGTATACATGTGTGACCAGGGCGAAGAAAATATTTGTACTGGTGGGTTCAAGAAAAGCTATAGGTATAGCTGTATCCAACAGTAAAATTCAACAGCGCAATACAATGCTCGCAAAAAGGCTGAAAGATAAGGGAAATTAAAGGAACCAAGTACAATGTTGTACTTGGTTCCTTTATATTTTATCACTAAAGAGTGAAAGAAAGAGACTATTTAAAATCTACTTACTATAGACTATTAATCTAGAACCATTTCATTATATAATGACCATTCTTGTGCTGAACCATCATAGAACTTAACATGTTTGTATTCGAGAACCTCTGTAAGTACAAACCACCATGCACTTGCATATCCGCCAACACCACAATATACTATTATGTGGTCGTTTGTATTGCCAATACTTTCGGCTAATTGTTTGAGTTCGCTGGCACTTTTATAAGTTCCGTCTTCATTCCACATCAATGGAGCAGGCAAAGACTTTGCAGTTGGAATATGACCAGGTTTTTGAGCATAAGGCTCTATTATTTCGCCGTTATAAACTTCTGCATCCCTTGCATCAATAATAATGGATTTTCCAATTTTCTTTTCAACATAATCCATGGAAACGAACATGTTTTTATCTATTTTGTTACCTTTGAAATATTTTGCGGTAACTGTTGGTACTTCGGTGGTAACTGGTCTACCTTCGGAAGCCCATTTTGCGTAACCGCCGTCTAGTATAGCTACATTTTCAACTCCAGCATATATCAAAGTATCTGCTACTCTAGGAGCAGCACAAATATCATAAGGATCAGCTGTCCCTCCAACTACTACAACATTAGAGTTTTCGTTGATACCAAAGCTTCCTAACATACTGAATAGTTCGTTATTCTCTGGTAACTCAAGAAGAAGCTCATCTTCCATTGTTATCCATGCAGAAAAAGGAACTACAAAAGGTATACTTACAGAATTGGCAATGTGTCCGGCTTCATATTGGTCAGCAGTCCTAATATCGATAATTACAAGATTTTGCAGGTTCATGTTGTTTTGCAACCAACCTGTAGAGACGATAGGATCAATCTCAGGGGTGCCCCCATACACAAAAGTACCGGATAACACTGTGGAGAACATCATCACCGCTGTAAGTAACACAACAATTTTTTTCTTCATTTTTTAATACCTTCCCTTCTTTTTTACCTGTTTCTTATTATCAGGAATATATTTTCTAGAAGTGAGAAAATACTTGTCCTAGAAACCAACTCAAATCAAATTTGTGCTTTGCTAGGAATAAAGCAAGAAATATATCTAAGAAGTTTGTCAAAATAGAGTGTGATTTAATACATAACTAAGTGCCTAAATTTGCCTTTTATATGGAAAGTATACTACCGAATGAGTAACTATGTCAAGGACTAAATTGCAACTTTAAGGCAGGAAATGAAAATTTAAACTCGGAATAGTAAGGAAATGTAGGCTTTTAAATTGTTTTTTGTAAAAATATAAAGTATTATCTATATTTTACCGATAAAACATTTGTGGTTTGTTTTATTTACAATAAAAAGTGAATTTAGTTTTATTTTACTTAGAGCTGCTTTGTGTAATTTTTGTAAGATAGCACTACAAAATATATAAAAAGGGTGTGGATTATGAATACAACAAAGAAAAACAATTTATTTAGGAAAATTTGTGCGGTATTGTTATCCGTCTTAGTTCTTGTGTCATTTAATGGGTGCAGCGGAAAAGCTAAAGCAGACAAAGTATTTCGGGTGGGAATTTTGTCGGGGCTCGATTATCTGATGGTAGCGAGTGAAGCTTTCAAGGAGGAATTGACCAAGTTGGGTTATACGGAAGGTGAAAATATTATTTATGATATCCAAAGTACTAATTCTGATCTTGAGGATTACAAGAAAATTTCTCAAAAGTTTGTAGAAGATAATGTGGATTTAATCTTTTGTTATCCAACAGAGGCAACCCTTGAATTGAAAGAAATTACAAAGGGGACAGAAATACCTGTCATTTTTGGAGTTACAAACATAGAAGATACAAACCTTGTTAATAGTGTTCGCGAGCCGGGCGGAAATGTTACAGGCGTTCGTTATCCTGGTCCGGATATAGCTGTTAAGCGTTTTGAAGTTATGCTTCAAATAGTACCTGAAGCAAAGAAAATATGTCTTCCTTATTCAGATCTCCCGGTTTGTTATCCTCAACTAGAAGCATTGCGTCCAGTTGCACAAGAAGCCGGTATAACCTTAATTGAAGTTCCAGCAAAAACTCCTCAAGAGCTAAATGACTTTTTCGCGAAGCAAGATGTTGAAGGAGAGGTGGATTTTGACGCTATTTTGTCAATAGCTGAGGCTTATGCTGTTATGCCAGAGACTTTCCTTACAATGATTAAATTTGCAAATAAGCATGATATACCTATGGGTGGTGCATATATGGAAGCAGAAGGTTATTCTTCCCTTTTCGGAGTAAATATTAATCCGATAGTGACAGGTCAGAAAGCTGCAGTTCTTGCAGATAAAATTTTAAAAGGTCAAAACGTAAGCACCGTTTCAGTAATATCGGATGAAAGCTTTGTACAATTAAATTACAAAGAAGCCCAAAAGAGAGGGTATAACATGCCGGATGATTTGCTTAGCCAAGCTACTGAAATTATTAAATAACAAAATATATCGCAGCGAAAGGCTTAATCAAAGAAGTATATTTCGATGAGCAAACACAGAGACAATATCTTCTCTAAGGGTATCTTATAACGCATGTGAGGTAAGACTTTCAGGATAAAAGTTTGCTAAATGAAACAGACCTTTTGAGAGGATATTGTGCTTTTGTTTATTTTTACATGAATTTACCGTTTTGATTAAAATGCTTCAAGCTCAAGGGACATATTTCTACAATACTTTATAAGAAAGTGTTATACATTGAAGCCCGGAGGTTAGAATAAATGAAACAGAAAAAATTAGGCACAACCCTGACAATTGCTTTTCTATCGGTATGTGTAATTGTAATGTTTATGAATGGAGTTATAAATATATATTACAGCATGATGAGCAACCGGGAAGTGGTTTTCAATGAACAGCAACTTCTTGCAAGTTATGCGGCTAATGAGGTAAAAAGCTTCATTCATCAAAAAAGCATAATGCTAGAATCGATAGGGAATGTAAATAATTTATTGACTGTTGATTCAGAAGAGCAAAGGCAACTTTTAGGCAAATTATTGGGGTTGGATTCATCATTCCGGCAAATATCATTACTAGATGTAGATAATAGGGAATTGGCTAGAGTATCACGGTTGTCTAAACTATCCCGAGGGCAATTGACAGAAGAAAATGAAAAGGAAGCTATAGAGGTAACCGATGGAGGAAATTCGTATATAAGTAAGGTATATGTAGATGAAGCTAGCTTTGAGCCCATAATAATAGTGGCTGTTCCAATGAAAAACAGTATAGGAGACAAGACCGGAACAATTTTTGCCGAAATTAATCTTAAATTTATGTGGGATTTGATTGGAGCGTTAGAGGTCGGAAAGGGCGGAACGGCTTATGTTGTAGACAGCGAGGGGGCACTTATTGCATTTGAAGATGGAGGTCGTGTCATAAAAGGTGAAAAACTGCTTGAAATTGAAGAGGTATCAAGTTTTGTTCAAAACAGAGAGAGAGAAGATACTAAAATACAATATAGTAAAGGAATTCTAGGTAATAATGTTTTATCTTCCTATGTTCCACTAAATAGACCGGATTGGGCAGTATTTGTTGAAGTACCTGTACTTGAAGCTGCAAAACCAATAATTGAGAGTTTGGCAATATCCATAATTGCGATGTTGTTTAGTTTGGTATTAGCTTTAATTATATCAATTTTAATTTCGAAAAGAATAACAAGACCGATAATAGAGCTTAAAGATGCTGCTAAGATAATCAGCAAAGGTAAATTGGATACGGAGATAAGGAATAGTTCTAATAATGAAATAGGCGAATTGGCAGAGGCATTTAGCCAAATGGTTTCAAACTTTAATATATTGATTATGAATGCTAAGCAAGTATCAAAGGTAATCCTTGAAAGAAGTTCAACAGTAAAAGAGAGTGCCGAACAGTCTGCAGTATCATCAGAAGCTGTTGTTTCTGCAATGAATCATATTAGCAGAGGAGCTGATGATCAAGCAAGGGAAGCGGAAAAGACTTCGGAACAGACTAATATTTTGAGTGGAGAAATTGATATGGCAGTTTCAAAAGCGATTGAAGTGGAGAAAATTACTGAGCATACAAAGGATTTAAGTGTTAAATCAAAGGATACAGTGGAACTTCTCATTCAAAGAGCACAGGAAACCGACAGAATTACAAGGCTATTTATAGAAAATACCAAAAGATTGAGTGGTAGTCTAGAAAAAATTCGTGGAATTGCTGTAGCTATTTCACAAATAACTAATAAAACCAAAACGTTATCATTAAATGCAAGGATTGAAGCAGCGAGGGCTGGCGAAGCTGGACGTGGATTTATTGTAATAGTCAATGAAATAAGCAACTTAGCTGATCAATCCGGTGATGCGGCAAAAATGATAGATCCTATTTTAAAGGAAATACAGTTTCAGACAGAGGTTTCTAAAAGCACATCAGAACAAGCAGTTGAAATTGTTGAAGAGCAAATGCAAACAGTATTGTTAACCCAAAGTGCCTTTGATGAAATCATTCAATCAATGGAGAATGCTATTTCTCATATTACAGGTTTAAACGAAACGATTAATAATATAGATATGTTCAAACAGCAAAGTATTAGTTCGGTTATGGCTATAAATTCCATAACTCAAGAGACCGCTGCTTCATGTGAAGAAGTATGTGCAGCTTCTTTAGAACAAAAGGAGATCGCAGATGAAGTAAAGGCTTTCGCCAGTAGTTTATATGATATGGGTGAAGAGTTGGTAGAGACTATTGGCACTTTTAAGACTAAAGAAGTTTAGCGATATAGATTAAAACTCAAAAAGGAGATAAAAGGGGCGAAATATTTATAACAAGCCCCTTTAAGTTTATGAGGATGTTTGATGATTGTATTAAAGTAATAGCGGTACTTGGCCGTTTATTGCTAATAGTAGTCTCTTTTCCACCTCGTACCAGTTAATCAAGCTCCACCACGCATCTATAAATTTTTTTCGTTCATTCTGATAATCCAAATAATAAGCATGTTCCCACACATCACAGACGAGAATTGGGATTCCACTCCATTGTGTTAGATTCTGATGTTTTTCTGCTTGTAAAATTTCTAAACGTCTCCAAGTCGGCTGCCAGGTCAATATACCCCAACCAGAGGCTTCGACCTTCTCGGAGGCTTTTATAAACTGATCCTTAAAGGCATTAAAATTTCCAAAGTAGCTATTTATATGGTATAAGGTTTGTTGACCGGGTAGACCTCCATAACCAACAGGACACATAATAGTCCATAAGATACTGTGTAAAATGTGGCCAGAGCCGTTAAAAGCCAACTGATTTTCCCAGTATTTTATATAATCATAATCCTTTCTTTTTCTAGCTTCTACTAGGCTTATTTCTGCTTTATTCAAACCATCTACATAAGCTTTATGGTGCTTGTCATGATGAATCCTTAATGTTCTCTCGCTTATCACAGGCTTTAGTGCGTTATAAGCATAGGGCAAGGGTGGGAGTTGGTGCATCCCCGGTGGTATCATGATTAGTTGCATAACAGGCTCTCCTTAAATTTAGTACGTTTTAACAGTAGTTATAATACACTTTTTGTGCCCAAAGCCTTTTAACTATGGAAATTAATTTCCTTCGGCACAAAAGCTATATACACTACTATATTCGAAAAGGATACTTTTGGTGCTTAGATACTATTTCTACCATATTAACTTTTGCTAAAGAATTCTATGGTTTTAATTATCTATGCTATGCCACGACATAAATTGGTTGTTAATACATTCCAAGTTTTGATTTTGAAAGTAATGCAACAAAATTAGTGCTTTGTGGAATTATATACATGTAACTAATTTGAAAAGTGGTGATAGTATTGACAAAACCTCAGGAAATAGATGTGATGAAATCCTCAAAAATAGAGTTTCCAAAGGAATTATACGATGAACTTGGTGCATTTATCGACAGTTTGGAGACAACTAGTGGGGCATTAATTGAAATTCTTCACAGAGCACAGGAAATTTTCGGATATCTGTCAAGGGATGTACAGCTTTACATAGCAAGGAAGCTGGGGATTCCGGGAGCAGAAGTCTATGGTGTTGTTAGCTTTTATTCTACCTTTACAACAAAACCTTCAGGTAAACATACCATAAGTGTTTGCATGGGAACAGCTTGTTTTGTCCGAGGTGCTGACAAAATATTGGAAAAGTTCAAAGAAAGGCTTGGAATTGAGTCCAATGAGACAACTGAGGATGGTTTGTTTACCATAAAGGATGTACGTTGTATAGGAGCTTGCGGTCTTGCACCGGTTGTAACAGTTGACGGAAAGGTTTACGGCAGGGTCAAGGAGGAAGACGTGGACAACATAATAAATGAATATCGAGGAAAGGAGGCAAACAATATTGATAAAGTCCTTAGATGATTTAATGCAAATAAAAAAGCAATATTCAAACCTTCTTGCATTGAGAGAGCATCGCAGTGCATCTGGACCTCGCATGAATATCTTAGTGTGTGGCGGTACAGGTTGTGTCTCAAGTGACAGTGATAGAGTTATAAAGAATTTGGAGCTTATTCTGAAGGCCCGTGGATTTGCTGATGATGTTAAAGTAATACAAACAGGTTGCTTCGGTTTTTGTGAACAGGGTCCTATTGTTAAAATAGAGCCAGACAATGTGTTTTATGTGCGTGTCAGTCCAAAGGATGCTAAAGACATAGTGGATGAGCATGTTGCGAAGGGTAATAAAATAGAACGTCTTCTTTTTGAAGATCCTCATAAGAAAGAGCGAATATATAAGCAGGAAGATATGGATTTTTATAAAAAGCAGGTTCGTGTCGCTCTAAGAAATTGTGGTGTTATAGATCCTGAGAACATATATGAAGCCTTAGCAGCAGGAGCTTATGAAGCGTTAGGAAAAGTGCTTACTACTATGTCAAGAGATGAAGTTATTGATATAGTTAAAAAGTCGGGTCTTAGGGGACGTGGCGGTGGTGGGTTTCCTACGGGACTAAAATGGGAAATCACCAAAAAACAAGAGGACGAAGAGAAGTTCATTATTTGCAATGCAGACGAGGGTGACCCGGGTGCTTTTATGGACAGGAGCATCCTAGAGGGTAATCCACACAATGTATTGGAGGCTATGGCAATTGGAGGCTATGCAATAGGTGCTAATAAAGGAATTGTATATATTCGCGTCGAATACCCCCTTGCGGTATCTAGATTAAATACAGCCATAAAACAAGCTCGCGATTTTGGATTGCTTGGAAAGAATATATTTGGTACGGATTTTAGTTTTGATGTGACTATAAAATATGGAGCGGGAGCTTTTGTTTGTGGAGAAGAAACGTCATTAATAAATTCCTGTGAGGGCAAAAGGGGTGAGCCAAATTACAAGCCACCTTATCCAGCAGAGGAAGGGTATTGGGGACATCCTACCTGTGTGAATAATGTAGAGACCTTTGCAAATATTCCTGTAATTATTACAAAAGGACCTGAATGGTTCGCATCTATGGGAACGGAGAAAAGCAAAGGGACAAAGGTTTTTGCACTAGCAGGGAAGATAAACAATGTTGGACTGGTAGAAGTACCTATGGGAATTACGCTTCGGGAAATAATATTTGATATTGGAGGAGGAATACCCGGTGGTAAGGGATTTAAAGCTGTGCAGACTGGTGGTCCTTCTGGAGGAGTATTGACACAAAAGGAATTAGATACACCTATAGATTACGATAGCCTTCTGTCAGTCGGCTCAATGATGGGTTCTGGCGGAATGATTGTTATGGATGAAGATGACAATATGGTAAACATCGCAAAGTTCTATCTTGAATTTACAATGGATGAGGCATGTGGAAGGTGTGCAGCTGGTCGTATTGGGACTAAACGGATGTTTGAAATACTCGAGAAAATCACACAAGGTAGAGCTACTATGGCAGATTTAGATGGCTTAAAGCAGTTGGCATATTTAGTAAAGGACAGCTCATTATGCGGATTGTGTCAAACAGCTCCCAACCCTGTAATCAGCACAATGAAACACTTTTGGGGAGAATATCTGGAATTTATAAAGGATATTGATCATCCTCAAGGAGAAGGTAAGTACATTCCAAAAAACAAAATTGGCATAAAAGCATAAAGGACTAGTACAATTTCTAGAAATAACCTAAAGAGGTGAAATAATGGTTGATAGTAAGGGAAACAGTGAATTGAGCACAACAATTAGTGTTAAAATAAATGATCAGGAATTAAAGGTTCTAGAAGGAATAACTATACTTGAGGCAGCTCACGAGGCAGGAGTTAAGATACCTACATTGTGCCACCTTGATCTGCATGACTTTCAAATGTATAACAAGACTGCATCTTGTAGGGTTTGTATGGTTGAATTGATGGACGAAAAAAATAACCGTAATAAATTGGTTCCATCCTGCGTGACACAGGTACAGGACGGTATGGTTGTGCGTACCGACACCTTGCGTGCAATTAGTGCAAGGAGAGGAGCAGTGGAACTTTTATTGTCCAACCATCCCAATGAATGTTTTACATGCCCAAAGAATTTAGAATGCGAGCTTCAAGCACTGGCCGAAGAATTGAATGTAAGAAAGATACGATGGGAAGGCGAAAGGATGGATTATCCTAAGGATATATCCAGTGATGCCATAGTGAAAGATGCAAATAAGTGTATATATTGCCGGCGTTGTGAGACTGCATGTAACGAAATTCAGACCTGTGGTATATTATCAGGAATAGGACGAGGGTTTAATTCTTTTGTAGGACCCTTTGCGAATATACCTATGGTACAATCCTCCTGTACGTATTGTGGTCAATGTGTGCAGGTATGTCCTACAGCTGCACTTACAGAAGTTTATCATACCGATAAGGTATGGGAGGCACTAAACGATCCGGACAAGCATGTTGTCGTACAAACTGCACCAGCAATACGTGTAGCTTTAGGGGAACTTTTTGGTATGGAGCCAGGAACAATTGTAACAGGCAAGATGGTAACAGCACTAAAAAGAATGGGATTTGATGGGGTTTTTGATACGGATTTTGGTGCAGACCTTACGGTAATGGAAGAAGCCTCGGAGTTTATTTATCGGCTCAACAACAATAAAACTCTTCCGATTTTGACAAATTGCTGCCCTGCATGGGTTAAATTTATCGAGCATCAGTTTCCTGAACTTATTCATGTACCATCCACATGCAAATCTCCTCATATAATGTTTGGAACCATAGCTAAGACCTATTATGCAAAGAATAAGGGAGTGGACCCGGATAATATAGTAGTGGTATCGGTTATGCCGTGCATAGCCAAAATAGCCGAAGCAAAACGTCCAGAACTCACAAAGGATGCTCATAATAATGTGGATATAGTCATTACCACAAGGGAATTTGGAGCTATGATAAAGGAAGCGGGTATAGAGTTTGACAAATTGCCAGACAGTGAATTTGACAGCCCTCTTGGAGAGACAACCGGTGCTTCTGTTATATTTGGTACTGATGGAGGGGTTATAGAAGCAGTAATGAGGACTGCCCACGAATGGTTAACGGGAAAGCCTCTTGAAAAGGTGGAGTTTGAAGAGTTGAGAGGTTTAGATGGCGTAAGAAGGGCAACGGTAAAAATAGGTGATAGGGAATTTAATATAGGAATAGCTAGTGGGCTTGGGAATGCGAGAATGATCCTTGAGGATATTAGAGATGGTAAGGCCGATTATCATGCCATTGAAATCATGGCTTGTCCTGGAGGTTGTGTCGCTGGTGGAGGACAGCCGTATCATCATGGCAATAATGAAATTATTAAGAAACGTATTGATGCCATTTATGAAGAAGATAGTAGGAAAAGGGTGCGAAAGTCTCATGAGAACAAAGAAATATTGGAGCTTTACAAAAATTACTTAGGAGAACCTTTTGGACAACTTGCTCGCGAACTCCTTCATACGCATTTTGAGGAAAGAGAGAGAATTTAGATCATAGAAAAAGAATTAAAAAATGGAAATGCTCTTGAAACTGATTGACATACTAGGATAAAATGAAATCTATCAATACAGCATAGGACTTTTATTAAAGGAGGAGTTTTACATGAACAATTTTGATTTTTGCAGTCCAACTTATTTTGTATTCGGTAAAGAAAGGGAAACTGAAACAGGAAAATATGTTGTAAAATTTGGAGGAAAGAAAGTTTTACTTCATTATGGCGGTGGATCGGCTAAAAAATCAGGACTTCTTGATAGAGTTAAAAAATCGTTGGAAGAAGAAAAGGTATCCTATGTGGAACTTGGAGGAGTACTGCCTAATCCAAGAAGTGGACTGGTATATGAAGGAATATCTCTTTGCAGAAAAGAACAGGTAGATTTTATTTTGGCAGTGGGCGGAGGAAGCGTAATAGATTCTGCGAAGGCTATTGCTATGGGTGTAACCTATGAGGGGGACTTTTGGGACTTTTTCAGTGGCAAATCACCTCAAAAAGCACTTCCCGTTGGAACGGTTTTAACCATTGCAGCAGCAGGTAGTGAAGGTTCTGGAGACACTGTTATTACAAAAGAGGAAGGCATGTTAAAAAGAGGTGCTGGTGGGGATTGCCTTCGTCCTAAATTTTCCGTTCTGAATCCAGAACTAACAATGACACTTCCTGCATATCAGACTGCCTGTGGTGCAACAGATATTATGGCTCACGTATTTGAACGTTATTTTACAAACACAAAAGAGGTAGAAATCACTGACCGTTTGTGTGAAGCTGTACTATTGACAATGATAAATGAAACTCCAAAGGCAATAAAAGATCCTAATAATTATGGGGCACGTGCAAATATTATGTGGGCAGGAATGGTAGCACATAATAATATTGTAGGTGTTGGAAGGGAGCAGGACTGGAATAGTCATTTAATAGAACATGAATTATCAGCCTTGTACGATTGTGCACATGGTGCCGGTCTTGCTGTTATTGTGCCTGCCTGGATGTTATATGTGGTGGAACATCATGATTGTATGAAATTTGCACAGATGGCGGTGAGAGTTTTTGGATGCGAGATGGATTTTGAAAATCCAAAAGCAACAGCCTTAGAAGGAATTAGTGCTTTAAAAAGGTTTTTATCTTCTATAGGGATGCCGATTAATTTTAAAGAATTAGGGGCGAAGAAAGAGGATATACCACTGCTTGTTGAGAAGTTGGGTATCGGCAATGGAAAAACAGGTGGGTATCTAGCTTTGGACAAAAATGCAATTACGGCCATTTATGAATTAGCAGTATAAGGTTGCCTAAAATTAGATTTTGTGACCTATTGTAAAAACTCAGAACATAGAATTCAGAATATTAAACTTACTTTTATTCTGAATTCTTTATTCTGAATTTTGCATCTAGGCTTTGCTATAACGTTCTTATAGTTAAGAAACAAACCTTTTATAAATTATATTATACTAAGTCATCAACATTGTATTTATCGACAACCTCAAGACGTGTCCATATTATTTCATTTTCAGGTTTTTTACCAGTAACAAGCATGTTATATAGATATACGATTGGGTCATGTCCTTGACCAAAGGGATCCTGTCCAATGGCTGCAGCTATTATTCCCTTTCTGACATATTCATATATTTCTTTATTGTAGTCAAAGCATACAACAAAGGTTTTTTCCGAAAAACCAAGTTCTTCTACGGCTTTAGCAGCGGCAGCCATAGTTCCACCAGTGACAAATATGCCTCGTAGATTACTATTTTTTCTGAGAAAGTCTTTTGTTGTAATATAGGTTTGCTCAGGATTATCAGCACATCGAGCTTCACCAAACACTTTTATACCCCTGTTTTTTTTGAGTTCGGCGAGAATGGTCTCTCTCCTAGTTTTGTGCACAATGGCATCGAGCCCGCCTGTTAGTAATACAACATCACCTTTTCCGTCTATTGCTTTTGCCATGAGACGAGCTGCGAGCGTTCCAGCTGAGTCTACATTGGGACCAAAATAGGCTATGCGCTTTGTTTTTTCTGGAAAATCGCAATTGTATATCATAAAAGGAATCCCCTTATTGTGTGCCGATTCTATCATAGGGATAAGTTCGGGAACAAAACCTGGTGTAATTATTCCGTCAGAGCCATTTTGAATGGCTTCTTGTACTGCTTTTTTTATCTGTGGACCAACATCTTGTTTAAAACCAAGATAATCGATAACAACATTTCTCTCAGATAATACTTTTTTTGCATATAAAACACCCTGACGAACGCCATACCAAAACTCATGGTCTAAGGGACCGATAAAGGTAATACGAAGTTGCTTAGGACTGTCTTTCTCCACTGGTACGACAGAGGTGCGAAATCTCTTAACTAGATTTTCAATACCTGTGAGCATGGTTTTCAATGAGGAAGTGTAATTGTTGATTTCTTCAAGTTCGGCAAGTTCTTCTTGTGTGACTGCAGCTACTTCTTGAGTTTTATTGGATATTTCATCAGAAGCCTGATAAAGCAAATAACTTTTCTGGCTTATATCATGTGTACTTTCATTTATCAAAGACACATCACTATAGACCTTCTTCATATCAATCTCAAGCAAGCTTGCACTGTTATTGATGATCTCGAAAGATTCTTTTATGGATTTAAATATCTCTTTGCTAGTACTATAACTATCCACACAACTGTTAATGCTGTTGCTTACAAAGGAACTACTGCGATCAATATTTTTTAAAATATTATTGATTTGACCTATGCTTTCTTTTGTTGCTGTTGATAATAAATTCATTTCATGGGCAACCACAGAAAACCCTTTTCCTGAGTCTCCTGCTTTAGCAGCTTCAACAGAGGCATTAAGCCCTAATAGTTTTAATTGCTCGCTGATTTGTATAATAAATTTGCCTATTTGATCTATTTGGGTGATATCTTTGTTAAGTTTTTTAATATATTCTGAAGTGCTATTGAGATTATCGGATATAATGTTAACCTGTTCATAGTACTCATCTAAATGCTGTACTCCTGCAGTAGTTGCATAAACTGTATTCTCAACAGACTTTTCTACTTTTTCTATGCTGTTTGTAATGTTTTCTATGCTGTTTCCAACTTCATCAATCTTAGCCATTGTGTCTCCCATAAGCTTAGATTGCTCTTGAGCCTTTTCTGCGACATTTCCCATACTTGTAGCTATTTGCTCGTTACCTAAATAACTGTTTTCCATACTTTTTGAAAGGTTATCAATTGCATCGGAAATGGTGATGATATTAGTTTTGGTTAACTCTATGAAACTAAGCAGGTTTGATTTCATATCATTAAAGGCTCTAACAAGTATTTCAAGACCGCGTGCATTTTCAGGCAGTATATCACTAATGTTTAGTTCTCCATTAGCTAGCATTTCTGCCTGTTGATTAACTGTATCTACAGATTTGAAAAATTTCATCAAAGTGAGAAACAATGCTATGGTTACTAACAGTTCTACAGCTACAAGCACTACAAGGAGGGGCTTTGTTGCAGGTGAAGAAAAGAACCCAAATAGTGAAGCTGAAATTGTAAAAAATAGAAGCAAAAACAAGAGAGAAACCAGCAAATAAATAAGTGTTTTAGTAGAATTATTGCTGGACGAGTGTGAATTTGATTTATTCATAAATACTCCTCCATTTTGTAGTTTTTATACTAAAATAGAAATATTATACTTAAGGCGATTAAATAACCCTATCATGGCTCTAATAATTATTAAGCAGTTAAGTTTTTTAATATATTACCTTGATTTAAAACTGATACACTTTTATATATTTATATCGGTCAAAATCAAGAAACAGTTAACATTAAGATAAATGTATATAATGGAAAATTAATACGAAAGTACTGGATAGAGAAAAAATAATGTGTTATAATAAACACGCTAGAAAATAACATACGCGATGTTTGTATGATGAATATTCTTAAAGGTGATTCTAAAAACAACTGGTCAATGATTGTTTCAAAATAGTATATAAATATTGACTAATGAATTTTTTGAAGCACCATAATAACTTCTATTTTGATTTTTCGGGGAGTTTTATGGATATGGATAAGTTTGATTTTGAATATGATAATAAATATGAGATTTTGCCATTTAGAGCTATATGCTTATTTGGGGCATTGCTTTCTGCTATTTTAGTAATTATTTGGGGTCTGTTGCACTCTAATTCAAGTGAAGCATTAAAAAAGCATACTTTTGTGAGTTTAGGTGTTTTTTTTGCGTTTTTTTTGGGGAGTTATGTTTTATCCTATAAAAGCAAATTTGTAATTAAGAATATCTATACTATTGTTGGTAGCATTAGTTTTGCAGCTAGTCTTGTAATATTATATTTGACGTATCTAGATGATTTCAGAGAACATAGTTTAATACTTTTTCTTTTCGTTTATTTTACAGCATCCTTAGTTTTTGGCAGAATAACCCATCTACTCATATATATGGGTTCGATAAATGCTTTGTCCTTCGTTTTTTTGTTTACGGCAATAAATCCTATTGCAAACAGATGGAGTATAAGCCTCGTTATAGTTCTTTTTTCTATTGTGGCCTATATGAATTTAAAATTCAAAATTGAGATAGTAAGAAAACTCCAAGGTAGTAGAGAGCACTATAAAAAATTATTTGAATTATCACCCCTTGGAGTAATTATACATGAAGACGGAAAGATACTTTATGCAAATCCAGCATTATTGCAGATCATGAAATCAATAAAAGTTGATAATGTTATAGGAAAAAGAATTGTTGATCTAATTCATCCTGACCATAGAAGTGAATATAAATTTGATATAGAAAAAAAGTTTGTAAATGAGAGACTCGATTTAATTGAGCAAAAGTTTGTTTTACACGATGAGAGCATAATTGAAGTTGAGGTAAATTGTATAGAAGTAAATCATTTAGGAAAGTCGGTTGTTATGTGTATTTTTAAAGATATAACAGACCGAAAGAAAACAGAACGTATGCTTATTGAAGCAGAATCAAGATACCGAGGACTTATAGAAAGCACGTTAGTTGGAGTGTGCTTGTGTCAAGAGAGTTTTATCTTTGCTAACCCTTATCTCGAAAAACTTCTGGATTATTCAAAAGAGGAATTGTATAGTATGAGCTTTTTTGACATCGTATATCCTGAAGATAAGTCTCTAGTTGAACAATATGATCCTCGAAAGATGGAAACGGACATAATTAGGCAGTTTAGAGTGATTAGAAAGGATAAGAGTTTAATATTTGTTGAGGCTCATGCTACTGCTACTACTTATTACGGTAATCCTACAACCATTATCACATTGCTTGATATTTCTCATATCAAGAAGGCTGAGGAACAAATGAAATTTATAGCGTATCATGATTCTTTAACAGGTCTTCCTAATAGATATATGTTAAATGATTATATTGATAAGACAATTCTAGAAAGCACAACAGAGGGGTCAAAGGTAAAAACTATGGGTGTAATGCTTGTAGACCTTGATAAGTTTAAGTATATCAATGATTCTTTAGGGCATAGCTTTGGTGATGCTGTTTTAAAAGAAGCGGCTAAAAAGCTAAAAGACTGTGTAGGAAATAATAATGTGGTATTTAGATATGGAGGAGATGAATTTGTAATTCTCTTACCGGATACAGATACTAAGGAATGTGTAGAGACGGCCCAAAGGATTACAGATATTTTTAGCCAACCTTTTTTTATCAACGGACAAAATACATTTTCTACCACTAGTATAGGAATAAGTTTATTCCCTGAGGATGGAAATAATGCTGAAACGCTTATAAAGAATGCAGATGTGGCAATGTATGTTGTAAAGGATATAGGAAGAAACAACTATCAATTTTATCATGAAAGATTCAAGGAAAAGCTCTTGAAAAAAATGAAGATGGAAAATGGTCTTAGAAAGGCTTTAGAGAATAACGAGTTTGTTCTTTATTATCAACCGCAAATTGATTTGAAATCAAGTAAAATAGTGGGTCTGGAAGCTTTGATACGTTGGCAACATCCAGAATTTGGATTGGTGTATCCTTCCGACTTCATTCCTATAGCCGAGGAGACTGGTCTTATTGTACCCATTGGTAAATGGGTATTAGAAACTGCATGCAGGCAGAACAAATCATGGCAAGATATGGGTGCTGGCTGTATACCGGTTGCGGTAAATGTATCAGCTTATCAAATACTTCATTCAGATCTATCTACTATAGTGCGTGAAACTCTTGACAAAACTGGTTTGGATCCAAGATGCTTGATATTGGAAATAACAGAAAGTATCATGCAGGATGTAGAAAAAACTGGTGCTATAATTAATGTCCTTAAATCTTTTGATGTTAAGGTGGCAATTGATGACTTTGGGACAGGATATTCAACAATAGGTCTTTTAAAGAACCTTAAATTTGATATTTTAAAAATTGATCCTTCCTTTACTGCTGGTCTAAAAAATGATAATAGTTCGGCGGATTTAGTAAAATTAATTATTGATTTTGCCTGCCAACGTAGTTATTCAATTATTGCGGAAGGAATAGAAGATGAAGAACAGGTTAAGATACTGACTGAAAAAGGCTGTAATTGGGGACAGGGATTTTATTATAGTGAGCCAATGCCCTATGATTCTGTTATTCTAAGCGACATGATTAACTGCCAGTAAAGCAAATTAATTTAGATAAGAAGCTAAGTAGCATATCTTGAAATTGGATATAAAACTTTATTGTACTTATCAAGGCAAAAAGCCTGCTTCCTTAATGAGTTTTAGTTCATGAGCGAAGAATTTTCTTGACAAGCACTAAAAAATTTGATAATATATCTAAAAAATACTTAAATGCGTTGATAGGGACAAAACGTTGGCTTATAGTGCTTTAGAGAGCTGTTGGTTGCTGGAAAACAGTGCACTTGTCAGATTGTGATCTCACCCTTGAGCAGTTAGCTGAAAGTTTATCTATAAACCAGTAGGTGTGGACCGGTTTCTCACCGTTAAACGAGAGGCATTCATAGTTTTTATGGATGTAGCGAGTGGGTATGATAAATGCCAATAAGAGTGGTACCACGGAAGATCAATGCTTTCGTCTCTAACTAAATGTTAAGAGGCGAAGGCTTTTTTAGTGTTTGGGAAAATTTTGATTTATATAAAAAGGGTTGTAAAAAAGAACCTTAGAAATTTATAGGAGGAAATTATTATGAAACTTGCGTTTTCAACTTTAGGTTGTCCTGACTTTAGCTGGAACGACATATACTCTATGGCGAAGGATTTGGGTTTTAATGGAATTGAAATCCGTGGACTCGGCAATGAGATATTTGCTGTGAATGCACAGCCCTTTACAGAAGCTCAGCTACCTCATACTGTAAAAAAACTTTCGGAGTTACGTATTGAAATCCCTTGTCTTTCTTCAGGTTGCTGCTTGAAGATGGCAGAAAACGCCGACAAAAATTATGAGGAGATTATGCAATATATCGAGTTGGCTTCAAAACTTGGCACACAATATATACGTATTCTAGCTGATCTTGAGCCTCATCCTAATGGTGAGGTGGACGATGAAGTGGTTCTTGCTGCTTTGCAACGACTAGTACCAGAAGCAGAAAAAAAAGGAGTTACTCTTCTTATCGAAACAAACGGTGTATACTCTGATACTGCCCGTTTATGTTCTCTTCTCGATAATATAGCAAGTGATGCTGTTGCTGCTTTGTGGGATATGCATCACCCTTACAGATTTGCTGGAGAAAAGCCGGAGAAGACAGTACAAAACCTTGGTGCATACATAAAGTATGTTCATATTAAGGACTCGATTATGGAGAATGGTGTGCCTAAGTATAAGATGATGGGAGAGGGAGATCTTCCTATTGATGAAATGATGAGGGCACTGAGATCGATTAATTACGAAGGTTATGTTTCGCTTGAGTGGGTTAAACGTTGGGCAGCTGATCTTGATGACGCGGGAGTTGTTTTTCCGAACTTTGCAAACTATATGGAACGTTACATGGAAAAAGGTGTAGTTAAGGGGCATTTATATGATAACAAAGCTAAAACGGGAAAATATGTATGGGAAAAAGATACGCTTATAGACCTGACTTTTCCTCAGGTGCTCGATAGAATGGTTGATGAATTTCCAAATCAATATGCTTTTAGGTATACTACACTAGATTACACCAGGACCTATTCAGAATTCCGTGAGGATGTGGACAATTTTGCACGTTCTCTTATTGCTTTAGGAGTGAAGCCGGGTGATCATGTTGCTATTTGGGCTACTAATGTTCCCCAATGGTTTATTACATTTTGGGCAACTACAAAGATTGGTGCTGTTCTTGTTACAGTAAATACTGCATATAAGATTTATGAGGCTGAGTATCTTCTACGCCAATCGGATACACATACGCTTGTAATGGTAGATGGTTATAAGGATTCAGATTACGTAGGAATAATTAAGGAGCTTTGCCCTGAACTTGAAACTGCTGAAGCAGGAAAGCCGTTGTATATAAAAAGATTGCCTTTCCTACGAAATATTATTACTGTAGAGTCTAGGATAAAAGGATGCTTGACTTGGGATGAGGCTAATGCCTTAGCACAAAAGGTTCCAATTGAAGAAGTGTATCGCAGGGCACTTGCAATAAACAAGCATGATGTTTGCAATATGCAATATACCTCAGGAACAACAGGTTTCCCTAAGGGAGTTATGCTTACCCATTACAATGTTGTAAATAACGGAAAAAATATAGGGGATTGTATGGATTTTTCAACGGCTGACCGTTTGATGATACATGTGCCTATGTTCCATTGCTTTGGTATGGTGTTGGCGATGACCGCTGCAATGACACATGGTGTTACAATGTCTCCTATTCCATATTTTTCACCTAAACTATCACTTGAATGTATAAATAAAGAGAAGATTACAGCTTTTCATGGTGTTCCTACTATGTTTATTGCAATGCTAGAGCACGAGAATTTTGCTAAGACAGATTTTTCATATATGAGAACCGGTATTATGGCAGGTAGTCCATGTCCAGTAAAGGTTATGCAGGATGTTATAGATAAGATGAATATGTCTGAAATTACGATTGTATTTGGACAGACGGAATCTTCACCGGGATGTACTCAGAGCCGTGTCGATGATCCTATAGAAGTGCGTGTTAACACAGTAGGACGTGCACTTCCTGGTGTTGAATGTAAGATAGTTGATCCTGAAACAGGAAAGGATTTACCTGACAATGTAGACGGAGAGTTTGTTGCTAGAGGTTACAATATCATGAAGGGGTATTATAAGATGCCAGAAGCAACAGCAGCAGCTATTGACAAAGACGGCTGGCTTCATACTGGAGATTTAGCAAGGCGTGATGAAAACGGTTACTTTAAAATAACCGGACGTATAAAGGATATGATTATTCGTGGGGGAGAGAACATTTATCCTAAGGAGATTGAAGATTTTATATACACTCATCCGAAGGTAAGAGATGTTCAAGTTATTGGTGTGCCGGATAAGCAGTATGGTGAAGAGATAATGGCATGTGTTATTCTAAAAGAGGGTGAAAACCTTACTGAAGAAGAACTCAAAGATTTCATACGTTCTCACATTGCGAAACACAAGACTCCGCGATATATAGATTTTGTAACCGAGTTTCCAATGAACGCGGCTGGTAAGATTATGAAATATAAAATGCGTGAGCAGGCTGTTGAAAAATTTGGTCTTCAGTCGGCGAGCAAGATTGTAACTGCATAGAAGGACAATGCTATAAGGTTTTGCAATAAAAGATGGCGAATAAAAAGTTCTAGGGTATCAAGCTCTAGAACTTTTTCTCTTTCGCTAGTTCTAAGACACGTAGCTCAGTTCTTTCCATAATACGCCCTTGATTATTGTAAGTTGTGCTTTTTATGAAAGTAATTAAATTAATGCACTTCTTAGGAAATAAAAAAGGTGCAGATAGTATGTGTTTTCTGCACCTTTTAAATATTTTACGTTAATTTATATGGTTTATAAAAAGCTTAATCTTTATGGTTTTTAATTCATAAAACAGATTTAATAAACCGATAAAATTTTGGCAATATTGCGTCTGAAAAGAATACAAACGGTTCATTTTCGGGAAAAAGCAATATCAGCCTAACAAGATAAACTATAAATATAATTACTATAAGGATAATAATCAATCTGTTAAATAGTTTTTTATTTGCACTAATTTTTTCATGCATCATGATTGTAATAACAATAGGTGCAATAAATAATGGATGATAATAAAACGCTTGTGATATGTCTCCTCGTAATAATAAAATATAAGCTCTTGTCATTCCGCAGGAAGGACAAGGAACTCCAGTTAGGTTTAGAAATAAACACGCACTGCGTTTAAAAATAAAGCTAAATAAAAGACTGATACTTCCTATAAACAGAAACATTATAAAACTTTTTTTCACTAGATCAACTCTACTTAATTATTCTAGTATTATTTTACATATCCAACATATTATTCATATTGTTTTGCATAATTGCTAGTGAAACAATTCCTAATCCGCAAATTGAAAGAATTAGAAAGAGTACTGAATCGTCTTGAGAAGAAGAACGAGCGTTAGCTATCCTTTTACCCATTTTATAGTTCCAGTAGATAAAATAGATGCCACATGTAACTAGTGAAAGTACAAGTTCCATTCCAGGATTAGCATCTTCATTGTTGTATTCTGTTATTTCTTGAGTCATTTTATACATC